>JBHHYU010000080.1:0-14952 GCA_046757725.1 Binatia bacterium | reverse complement strand
AAAGGTTAGATCTTAGATGACAAGATGATCCCCCACTGGGTTACATTCTTAAATGAGTTGATAGGTATTGCTCACGGTGATTTTCTACCCTGATTGAAAATCGCCTTATACCACTGACCTGCCAATTACGCAGTTTGCGTTACGCAAATAGCGCAATGACCTCTGCCTCGTCAAGGCGCGGAAGGCCGCATCAGGGGGGGGTATTTGAGCCAAGACTGATTTTGAAGTAGATAAGAGATGTGATCACCGCTCACGCTGACGTCGTCGGAAGCCTGCTTAGACCAGCGGAGATGCTTCAGGCTCAAGAGCGACTGGCCGCTGGGACCATTACCCCAGCTCGTTTTAAAGAGATCGAGGATCGGGCGGTGGACGAAGCCGTTGCGCTGCAGGAGGCGGTAGGCTTAGAGGTCGTAACCGACGGAGAGATGCGCCGGCAGTCTTTTCAAAGCCAGATGACCGCCGCTGTGAGCGGCTTTGGGGAGTTCGGGCTTGATGCCTTTCTCTGGGGCGATTGGCATGATGAGAGGGGAATTCACAGGGAACAACGCCCGTCAAACCTCGGGGTGGTAGGCAAGCTAGTGCGTCGTCGCTATCTCTCGGCAGATGAGTTTGCCTATCTGAAAGCGAAAACTATGCGCGTACCTAAGATCACGCTACCCAGCCCCGGTCTCTGGGCAAATTTCTGGTCTCCCCGGCACTCCAGGGAAGCCTATCCGACCCTGGATTCCTTCTTCGCTGACATAGTTGACATCCTGCGTGATGAGGTTAGAGAGTTAGTTCGTCTCGGAGCTACCTACATTCAGATCGATGCACCCCATTACGGTCTCCTACTCGATCCTAACACCCGCAGTTTTTATGAGGGATTGGGCTGGAGTCTAAACCAGTGGCTTACTCTCGGTATCGACATGGATAACGCGGTCATGGAAGGGTTTCCGACAGTGACCTTTGGCCTTCATGTTTGACGGGGAAACCAGGGCAGCCGGTGGCTGTCCGAAGGGAATTATCAAGCGATCAGCCGTCAACTCTTTCGCCGCGTGACGGCAGATCGCCTCCTCCTGGAATATGATGACCCCCGCTCCGGATCATTTGTTCCTCTAAAAGATGTCCCTGATGATAAGTTCGTTGTCTTGGGATTGGTCACAACCAAGACGGCGCAACTGGAGACCGAGTCCGGGTTAAGGCAGCGAGTATCCGAGGCCGGCCGGTATATCACCCGGGACAGGCTGGGGTTGAGCCCCCAGTGTGGGTTTGCTTCGTCCATTATCGGCAATAACATCTCTGCGAACGACCAGCGCCGGAAGCTGGAACTAGTGGTGAAGACAGCTCGCGAAATATGGGGGTAAAAAAAACTTTCCAGGACGTCCTATGCCGCCAAGGCCGGAAGGAAAAAGAGCGGGGGGTAGCATTGCGCTCCTGGTAGCCATGAAGCGCTCAAATTCAGTTGTCCCTTCGAAACCGAAGCGGCAAGAAACAAAGAAGCAGGCATACTGAAATCCAACGGACGCTAACGAACCGAGCGGAATACCAAGGTAACGCCCATCACACACATAAATGTCAGCAATGCACGGTTGAAGGTCTGCTGGTTTACGCGGTCCTGGGTCTTCAGACCGGCATAGAAACCCAGCAAGACAAAGAGCGTGACCTCCAACGACAGATAAAGAGTCTGTGGGGCAAAGAGATTCCAGGTCGAGACTGCAACCAGCTGGCTTATTTTGGTGATGAGGAAGATACTCGAGATCGATTTGATAAACTCCGTCTTCGATAGATTGAGGCTGTAAAGATAGATGGCGAGGGCTGGTCCGCCCGCATTGGTTACACCATTTAAAAAACCGCTGATCAAACCCGCCACCGGAGAAAAAACTGGTTCCCATAGGGGAGATACATGAATGCCGAAGCGAGAAAGGTTGGAAGCAACGAACCCAAGGACCATGATACCCAGAGCCAGGTTTAGGATCCACAGGGGAAGAATGACAAGGACCTTGGTACCCAGAAAGACTCCGATGATGGTTAGGAGAAAGAGCCAAGCAAATCGCTGAAACACGGCAGACGGGAACCCTCGTCGGAAGATCTGGGTGATATCCATGAGAATGTTCGGGATGATCAGAATGACGATGGCAACACGGATATCCAGCAGGAGGGCCACCATGGGTGTGGCTATGAGCGGGAATCCCATTCCCGTAGTGCCTTTGACATAAGCTGCGAGGAGAAGGAAAACGGCTACGAGAAGCGTTGTCTGGTCAAACGGCATAGTTGATTTGAGCTGCAAAAATCGTCAGGATGATGTTGGATTAGAAGTCTGCAGGCCTTCCGGACTTTTGTCAATGATTATAGGACAAGTGTAAAGTTTATGAATGGCTTAGAATCTCTCCACCGAACCCCTTTCAGGACTTTTTTTCTCTATCCGCTGATCACGCTCGTGTGGGAGCTGGCGTTAAATAAGGGCAATCTATGGCTCGAGCCCCTCTTTCTACCCTTGATGCTCTGGGGCTATTTACAGTACCGCCTGTGCGGGCTTTATAGAATCAAGCACGGTGGGGGTGGACCGGGGTTGCAAACGCCCCCCGAGCGCCTGGTCGCAATCGGACCTTATGCCTATAGCCGGAACCCCATGTACCTGGGACACATTATCTTCCTGATCGGTCTTACCCTGACTCTAAAATCTTTATTCGCCGCGCTCATCACGATCGTCACTGCAGTCTGGTTTCACTTTCGGGTCCTGGGTGATGAGCGTAGTTTGGTCGAGCGGCTCGGCCAGCCTTATGTCGACTATCTTGCCAGCGTGAAGCGGTGGCTCCCCGGCCTTTTCTGAGACGATTGGATGAGCCAGAACAGGAAAAATAGATCAAAAGATTCTTCCAGCGAGCCAGGGATCGTTTCACCTTTTGGCGAGCCAGTTGTCCTTCCTCTAGAGGACTCCATCGATCTGCATCCCTTTTCTCCGAAGGATATACCGAGCGTTGTGGAGGAGTACCTCGAGCAGTGCAAACGGTCGGGCCTTTGCGAAGTTCGTCTCGTCCACGGTCGCGGCATGGGTATTCAGCGCCGAATCGTCCGCTCGATCTTGGAAAAACACCCCTGGGTTTTGTCCTTCAAAGATGCCCCTGAAGAGTCCGGTGGTTGGGGGGCGACCATTGTGGTGTTAAAAAAGCACTAAAGATCATTTCCCAACCGGATTCAGGACGAAGTATTCCTGAGGCGGAGGCAGGTATCCGAGTCTACTTGCAAGGTCAGTCTCTGTTTGACATAAGTTCAGCTAATCGACTACTCTCGCACAAAGTGAGGGATGACCGGCCAGTTTGGGCCCTAGGTAGCTGATTCGGGACCCCCAAAGGCGGGCGGGCATAGGTTACGTGGTGGACAGTTCGGGGGTTTTCAGTGTTCATATCTAAAAGGCAAATTCTTATTAATCTGGCCAGCACATGGCATTGACAGCGCGCGGGTAGTCAAACCCATGGCGAAACAGCTGACAGGTTGGGTGAGGATCGCTGCAGCGTTCGTGGTGGCGAACCTGGCGGTGTTTACCGCCTATCGGGCGGCATTCATGGCGAGCTTCACGGCGGAGGGGCCGTCCAGAGGGGCAATGTGGATCTTGTCATATGGGTTACGCCTGGACCTGGCGCTGCTGGGGTTGGAACTCTTCCTGGTAGCCCTCCCGGCAATCGTCGCTGGACGCTGGCACCCGCGTCGCCAGCGGCTCGCCCTTTGGATCCTCACTGGGCTTCACGGGTTGGTCTGCTTCGCCAACTTCCAGTTCTTCGCTGAGCGTAACCAGCACTTGTGGGAGATGCTGATCGCCAACGTGACCCGGCCGGATGAGGTTTACCTGGCGGTCGCTCCCTTTTTTTACGAACGTAGCACTCTGGGAGTAACAGTTTTGATCGGATCTCTGATCTTCATTGCACTGACCGTCTGGGCCTTCCGTCGTGCACCGCTGGCTGCAGTAGAGCTTCGCGGGCCTACACGTCGATACGCTCTTGTGGGGATACTGGCGCTTTTCTTGCTTACCAACCTAGAACCGGTAACCATCAAGAAGACCGATTGGCCCCTGGGTTGGGTACCCTTGCCTACTGCCAGCCAGTACTACATGCGTTTCGACAACTATCTGTCGAACCAGGCTGTGATTAACCCTGTTCACGATCTGGTGCGTTACTACCTGCCGGTGAACCTAGCCGGTCTGGCTCGCTTCGAACTCGGTCTCCAGGGCAGCGAGGTGGATCTGGAGTGGGCTTTACACCGGACCCTGAAGATTCTTGGGCTCACCCCCACGGACACCCAGTATCCCCTGTTTCGCGAGGTTTCGTCTCGTAACAACTTCGGGATCCGCAATGTGATCCTCATCCAGGTGGAGGGGCTTTCCGATTCGCTGGTCCATCACATGGTCCGGGGTCGTCCGGTGATGCCTTATCTCCGGCGGCTTACCCACGACGCCCTCTACTTTAACAATATTTTTCAGAGTGCCGACGCCACCGATGGCTCCATATTTTCCATTACCACCAGCCTCCCCAAGACCTTTTCGGAGTTAAAGACCGAGTTTCTCCTGTCATATGAAGTGAACGGACGTTATGGAGGCCTGCCGACAATTCTCGGATCGAAGACCTATCATCATTACTTCATGCAGGGGTTCCGTCAGCGGGCCGCCGATTTCGTGAGTTTCATGGGTAACCAGGGGTACGAAACCCACGATTTTCACGATCTCGAGGCCCGCCTCCGCGGCAACCACCCCTCAACACCGATCACCGGCCCTCTAGGCGTCTTTGACGGTGCGTTCCTGACGGAGGCCGCCGAGATCCTGTCGACCTCACACGGACCCTTTACCGCCTACCTGGTAACCTCCACGAGCCACTCGCCATGGTCCATCCCAGAGGGAACTCCGGCACCATTCGGTGACCGGAAGCTCGACGCCTTCCACTACGTAGACACCAGCCTGAAAGCTTTTTTAGAAATGCTCCGCCACGTCCTTCCAGACTTCGATAAAACGCTCATAGTGATAGTGGCGGATCACACCAGCGTTACCTTCGGTTCCCACCGGCTGGAACGGATCCACGTCCCGCTCTTCTTTTACAGCCCAGCCCTGACACGGTCCAGGGCTCGCTGGCGGGAGCGACTCGATACACAGGGCAGCCACCTGGATATCCTTCCGACGGTCCTTGACCTGCTGGGCGGGCGGCGTGTCTACGCGGGCATGGGGCGAAGCTTACTGCGGGGTGAGGCCCACAAGCGCGGCATCCTGAGCGCGAATCGCTACTCCGGGCTTTACCTTCAGGACGGCTTTGTCCTGCGTTACTCGCCCTACGGCCAGGAAGCGGAGCGCACTAGGCTCTACCGTGTCAAGAGGGGAAGGATGGTCCGTCGAGATGTTTCGGAGGAGCAACCTGAGGTCCTGGAGCAAATGCGCCTAGAATACCTGGCGCAGTACGAGACCGCCCGCCAATTGACTCGCGAGAAACGCGTCTTCCCGGTGAACGTGGTAACGCAAGTGAAGGCGCCGGCCCCAAGAGAGACGCGATCACCGTCCGGTTCTGCTGGAATGACCCCGCAAAGTGGCCGAACGCACGCTCAAACTGGGCGACGTTGAAACGCTATGACCACTCCCCTTGCGTAAATCGGACGATCTCCCGGCGAGCTTTTTTGGAAGGACGGCCTTTTAGATCTGGCTGTCGGGGACCCAGGGCCCGCATTTGTTGCGTCAGGGTTTCGCGGTCTCGTTTGCTCTGTTCGCTTTCTTCATACAGCAATCGGGCTTGAGAGGCAGAACCACGCCGGCTTCCAAAGCCACGTACTATCAGGACCCACTTATACGGGCCCCGCTTAACTCTTACCTCATCACCGATACTGATGACTTTGCCTGGCTTGGCACGTGCACCGTTAAGATGCACCCTACCGCCGCTGACGGCTTCAGTCGCAAGTGCGCGTGTTTTAAAAAAACGGGCCGCCCAGAGCCACTTATCGAGCCGGATACGTACCCTCAATTCCGCCGCTTCCATAAAGGTTCACTGGCTAATGCGATACAGGCCTTTAAAACTAGGGCCACGGAAAAATTAGCGGCTGTGTCTCCTGTAAGAATTGGTGATGTGTAAAATCCACGTGCAGTGGGGAGACGGAGATAAAACCCTGGTGGACTGTCATACAGTCGGTCCCTTCTTCCTGATCAAATCCTAAGGTGTCTCCACCGATCCAGTAGTACTTCTTCCCCCTTGGATCGGTCCGCTCCACGACCTTTTCACTGTAATGGCGCTTCCCCTGCCGGGTGAACCGCCAGCCTTTCAACGCATGCTTGGGGACGGGAGGAACATTCACGTTAAGCATCGTGCCCTGAGGGATACCTTTATCCAGCACCCGGGAAGCCAAAATAGAGGTAAACTCCGCCGCTGTTTGATAAACAAAGTTCCGGAAGGTTACAAGGGAAACAGCAATGGAGGGAATCCCGAGAAGTGTTCCCTCTATGGCTGCTGAGACGGTACCGGAGTAAATGATATCGTCCCCCAGATTCGGCCCTTGGTTGATACCCGAAACCACCAGGTCCGGCCGCACCGGCAACAAACCTGACAGCGCCAGCTTCACGCAATCCGTCGGAGTTCCGTCCACGGCAAAACGTCGGGAGCCCACTTCCTGTACGCGCAACGGCCGGTGTAGTGTCAGGGCGTGGCTCATGGTGTTCCGCACTCGGTCCGGAGCTACGGTATAAATTTCTCCAAGATCTCGGAGTACCTCCTCCAAGGCCAAAAGTCCTTTAGATTGAATGCCATCATCGTTGGAAACCAGAATCTTCACGGGTTCATTTTTGCAAATTGCACACAAAGGAACAAGGGTAGCGTCGGCCAGCTTTACCGTCGTCATTCGTGCTAGAAACCATTAGCTGTGAAGCTTGCCTCTCACCAATAGCCCATGGGCCCTTAGACTGTTTGTCAAAAACCTAATCTGGCGCAGAGGCAAACGGATCCTCTCCCTTAGTTATGACAAGGCGGTAAAGAGTCAACAGCACCCCCAAAGTGATGAAACTATCCGCAAAGTTAAACGCTGGCCAATGGAAGGTCGACCAATAGAAATCCAGAAAGTCGATCACCTCTCCGTAAGCAAGCCGGTCGATGAGATTCCCTATGGCCCCGCTCAAGATAAATGTAAGGGCAATGACCAGGCCCGTTTCTTTCTCGGGAAGCCGCCTAAGCATCATCAGGATGAAGCCGATAGCCAACACGGAGAAGATAATGAAAAAGAATAAACGGAAGGTCGCGTGGCTTTCGGCGAAGAGGCCGAAGACGGCCCCTTTATTGCGGATATACGTCAAATTGAAGAAGTTTCCGATAACGGTTACGGAGTGATTCAGGCGCATCATACGATCAACCATGATCTTGGTCGCCTGATCCAGGAGCACGATAAACACCAGCAGAGTGAAAACGACCTTGCCTTTCGAGGTCAAGAGGGCACCGTGGACCTTAAGACTTCGGAACAGCGGGCGCAGACCGTAGGGTGCAACTGATCATCACCCACGCTCACCCGGTAGATCCAGCACCGCTGACATTTCCGGCCGCCTGCCTTATACACCATGATCGGACCACCTAGTAGCACGCTACGATACCTCACTTCGCCGTCCCGAGTTTCCCTAGTTTCGTCGTCCGATTTCCCGTCCTTAAGTTCCACCTGGGAAACAATAAGAAGTTCCTCCCAACTCGTCTCATACGTCTTAAGAAGGGAGGGTGGTAAGGCATCCTGGTTGTAGGTGTTTGGGTAAAGTACAACCTTGGCATCCAGCGAATGCCCAATCAGGCCCTCATTCCTAGCGGCCTCCAGGCCTTTTAAAATCTCACTACGCACCTTGAATAGCTGTTCCCAATGGCTACCGAGTTCTTCGTTGAGGAGGCCCTCATCCGGGGAGGGAATCTTCGACAGAAAAACGCTCATCGGTTGATGACCGTTATTCGGCACGTAATCCCAGATCTCTTCTGCGGTAAAGGAAAGGATGGGTGCCATCAGGCGGACCAACGTACCTATAAGTTGGTAAACCGTGGTTTGTGCCGCACGCCGCTCAGCGCTTTTTGTGCCGGAGCAGTACAGGCGATCCTTAACGATGTCCAGGTAGAGAGCACTAAGCTCCACCGCACAGAAGTTAATGATACCTTGCACCACGTGGTGAAAATTGAATCGGAGGTAGGCATCGGTTGCTCGAGCCAGGAATTCTTGGGAGCGATGGAGAATCCACCGGTCCAACTCGGGCAGCTGCGAGTACGGTATGGTGTCACGAGCCGGATCAAAATCAGCCAGGTTACCAAGCATGAAGCGGCAGGAGTTGCGAATTTTACGATACGCCTCCAACAGCGGCGGAATCAAGTTCTGGGAGAAACAGGTGTCAGCCGTGTAGTCAACCGAAGCGAACAGCAGCCGGAGGATATCTGCCCCATAAGTCGTAATGATTTTTTCCGGTGCTATGGTGTTACCCAAGGACTTCGACATTTTCCTCGCGTTCTCGTCCAAAATGAGCCCATGTGTAAGCACCGTTTTGTAGGGGGCCTGCTGGTGAGCCGCTACGGCGGCTATAAGTGAAACCTGGAACCAGCCACGATGTTGGTCCACTGCCTCGACATAGAGATCTGCAGGCCAAGCGAGATCGTCCCGACTACGTAACACGGCTTCCTGTGAGGAGCCCGCATCAAACCAGACGTCAAGAATATTCTCGTCATTGTCAAACTCCGTGCCACCACATTCACAGCGGTAACCGGGCGGAAGTATCTCGTTACTCGGCACCTCGTACCAAGCGTCCGAACCACGCTTTCGAAAGAGCGATTCGACACGTGCAATTAGGCTGGGGGTTGTACTGTGACGCCCGCAGAGGCGGCAACGCACCGCTGGAATCGGCACACCCCAAGCACGTTGGCGGGACAGGCACCAATCTGGTCGGGACTCCATCATATGGAAAATTCGCTCCCGGCCCCAACTAGGCACCCATTGGACCTTTTCGATCTCGCGCAGTGACTTGTTGCGCAGGTCGGCATGATCAATGCGCAAGAACCACTGCTCCGTCGCGCGGAATATCAGTGGATTCTTGCAGCGCCAGCAATGCGGGTACTGGTGCTTCAGTCGCTCAGCATGTATCAGCGTGCCGTTCGTTTGCATTGCCTTGACGATCGCGTCATTACTCTCGAAGACCCCGCGCCGGGCATAATTGCCTGCCTCGGTTGTAAAGTGTCCGCTGGCATCCACCGGCGTGAGCACGGGCAGCCCATATCTTTGGCCGATTGAAAAGTCCTCATAGCCATGCCCAGGCGCGGTATGGACGCACCCGGTGCCTACGTCGGCAGTCACATGGGATCCGAAGAGCAACTGTGATGTACGCTTGAGAAAAGGATGCCGGAACACGTCGCCGCCATCCAGTGGGATGAGGTTGACCGCGATACGTTTGCCCGCCTTTTTGCCGACCGCGTTGAGAAAGGTCTCGGCTAAGCGACTGGCGACAATGTAATACTCGCCGCCGTCCTCGACTGCCACGTAGTCCAAGTGAGGGTTGAGACAAACAGCGAGGTTGGCGGGAAGCGTCCAGGGAGTGGTGGTCCAGATGACGCCATAGAGCCTTGTGCGATTTGCAGCTAGCTCCGCCCTGTCAGAAGGATTAACGGCGATCCGGGCGGCATCGTCGGCTGAACCATTAAACGGAAACTTAACGAATATTGCCGGCGATGTGTGGGAGGCGTACTCAACCTCCGCCTCGGCAAGTGCCGTGGCACAAACAGGACACCAGTGCACAGGCCGCAAACCGCGATAGACGAATCCTCCAGCCACCAATTGCCCAAAGACCCGTATGATGGCAGCTTCATATTCCGGCGTCATCGTGAGATAGGGCCGATCCCAATCCGCAAGTACACCAAGCCGCTGAAATTCCTCACGCTGTACCCGAAAGAACTTATCCGCGTAATCACGGCAGCGACGACGGATATCGATCTGCTTCATGTTACGCGCTCGGCCACCCAGTTCCTGTAGCACTTGGTGTTCAATGGGCATCCCGTGACAATCCCAGCCCGGCACGTATGGGGAATCGTAGCCCTGCATCAAATGCGACTTTACAACGATATCCTTGATGATCTTGTTGAGGGCGGTGCCTAAGTGTACGTGACCGTTGGCGTAAGGGGGACCATCGTGAAGGATATATTTTTCTTTTCCCTTGTTAGCCTCGAGGATCTTGAAATAAGTATTCTCGTGCTTCCACTTTTCCACTTGACGAGGCTCATTGCGGGGGAGATGGCCCCGCATAGGAAAGCTTGTCTTGGGCAGGTTCAGCGTTTCTTTGTAATCCATGGAATCTAACAGATGCGAAACGAATCCTTTAGAAAGAGAGATCTATCTGTGGTTGTTTATTCCCCTCACAATTCGGAAGGCAAATTTGTTCGCCTTGGTTTCGGCATCCACCCAAAAGATGTAATGGCCCAGCTCGTGGTACACGGTATTAACCCACCTTCTCTCTGAATTGTATTTTCTACCGCGTTTCCAATTTTCCGGATGGACCAAATGGATCCGACCATTCTCATAGGTCTTGCCGGCGGTCTTCCCCCAGTCCAGATACTCAAACCACTCTACGGTCGGCCTCCGCAAGTTATAAAACCTGCAGAGGCTAGAAATCGCCTTATTGAATGCCGCAGGTTTGTAGTTACGAAAAAAACGGGAGAGATTCTGGTCCAGTAGCCGACGCTCTTTCAGAGGGGGTAAGATCATCCGCATAGTGTTAATCCTTTCGCAAAACGCTATGTTTCTAGCATAAAAAGAGCAAAATACAAACAGCCCTGGCCCTGGGGCAAATTTCCAATAAACACGTAACCTGCAGTTTTTAAAGGTCTTTTCCTAGCATCCCGATCCTGATGTGGACCTGGGAATTTGTATAAATAGCCGATCCTGTGGTATGGCCAAGCTATCGTGATCTCTACGCTTTTTAAGAAACTCGTTTATGTGGGGTTCTGGCTGAGCCTTAGGGCTGGGACATTGGTCCTTAAGATATCTCCACGCCGATTTTCCTTCTTTTTTTTCGATTTTATCGCTGGTCTTGGTTTTTACTTGTTTCACGGCTTCAGAAAACGCTCTGGCAAGAATCTCCGCCTCGCGTTAGGGGAACAGCTAAAACCCTTGGAAATAAACGAAATCGTCCAGAACTCCTTAAAAAACTTCTTCCGGGACATTGTAGAGATGGGCATTGTCTTTAATGCCTCACGTGAAGAAAATTGCGCAGAGATTTCGCTTATGGGGCAGGAGCATCTCGCGGCGGCACTGGCAAGGGGAAAGGGAGTTATTGTCCTGAGTGCCCATTTAGGGAATTTTTTTTTGGTCGGAACACGCCTTGCCTTTGAAGGTTATCCCACCTCTGTTTTATTGAATGTGCGCCAGGGTGGGCATGTGCTCCACCTAATGGATGACTACCTTGGAAAGATCGGACAAAAGGCGATCCACGCAAAACCCCGCCCCCAGGCATTGCGTCAGTTAGTCCGGGTTCTAAGAGGCAATGAGTTGGCCGTTGTAATAGCTGATGAATACAGGTCCGGTGAGGGAATCCGCGTACCATTCTTTGGTCATACGGTTTTAGCCCGCAGGGGCCCGGCTACACTGGCGCTACGGACAGGAGCTGCGGTGTTACCTATTTATTTGATACGTCAGGAAAACCGCAGGCTCAAGTTAATCATTGAGCCTGAAATTGAGATTCTAAGATCGGGCAGAATCCAGGAGGATGTCGAGGAAAATACCCTGCGCATCACCCGGTGGCTGGAGAGAACTGTACGATCTTATCCTGACCAATGGAATTGGATGAATATCCACTGGCAGCCAGCGTCGCCCAGCACGTCATTAAAAAAGGATCATGCTTACAAAAGACTTGCATAGAGACCCCTCTTCGGTTTAAAAAGTGGTTTTTGGACAGCCCCGCCAGGTTCACTAAAGAAAGCGGATCCCCTCAGGGAAATAGCGGTTATTCTCCTGGAAGCTATCGTCATTTGAGAAAAACTAAGCCAGCAAGGCCATTTCCTGATAAATTGGAAAAGAGAGGAGACATCATTGAGAATCAACAAGAAACAAACTGAAGAGCTAAAAAAGAAGGTTGCCCTGGGAAACCGAATTCTGTTTCACCAAGGGCTCGCCGATTACCACGGCCATCTGAGCGCCCGTATCCCGGGCACCCGAAAGTTCCTGATCAAGCCGGTTCTCGCACCCCTCGGATTCATCACCAGCAGGGATATCATCGTCGTGGACATCGACGAGTATAAGGAGATCTGCGAAGAGAACTGGGCCAAGGCGGGCAATCTAAAAAAAGAGATTAAGTTGAAAATACCGCCGCGCGAAACCATGATCCACGCGTCGATATACGAGGCGCGTTCAGATGTCAATTCGGTTGTTCATACCCACCAGCCGTTGGCCACTGCTTTCTCGATTGGAGGTACACCTCTCTTGCCCATTTACAATCAGGCCGCTAACTTTGCCCCTCAGACCCCTATCTTTCCAAGTCCTCGGCTGATTTATACGGTACAGGACGGCGTGGAAGTCTGCCAAGCTCTCCAAGACCGAATGGGACTCTTGCTCAAGGGGCACGGGATCGTAGTGGTAGGTGAAAGCGTCGAACAAGCCACGAGCAACGCTATCTATCTTGAAAGAACAGCTCAGATGCAATGGGTCGCCAGCTGCGTGGGTACCCCAGTATCGATGCCGCAAAAGGACATCGAGGTGATGAAGGAAACGAACAAGGCACGCTCTTACCATGCCTTTGCCTATTTTGCTTCTCTCTTAAAAAGAGATAAAAAGAAGTAGCCAGAATGAACCGACCCCTGTTCAGCCATGGTGGGGTATTAGGACGCAATGAAGTAATCCGTAAACACATCGGGATGGAGGTTTACCCATGGCGAAAGTAAACAAACACGCGAACGAGGCTCCAGTCTTCACCAACACAAGAACAAAGCCTATTAACGATCTGCGGGATTGGCTCGCTCGCGTGGAGGGTATCGGTGAACTGGTTCGCGTAAAGGAACCGGTGGATTGGAACGAAGAGATGAGCGCCATCGGTTACCTGGTCGCCAAAAAGGACCCCTCACCCGCCATACTCTTTGAAACTGCAAGTGGGTACGAGAATAGCCCCATGAATGCAAAGCTGTTATGGAATATCCTCGGTCCCAGTCTCAAGCGGATCGCACTGACCCTTGAGGAGCCTACAGATATCTCAACTCTCGACCTGATTCGCCGCGTGAAGGATAAGCAGAAGCAGCGTATTCCTCCCCGTGAAGTGGAACCGAGTCAGGCCCCGATCTACGAGAATACGAAAGCCGGTGCCGAAGTGGATCTGAGTCAGTTACCGATTCCCAGGCACTGGCCGCTGGACGGCGGCCGTTACGCAGGCACAGCGGATGCGGTAATCACACGCGACCCAGACAGCGGCTACTATAATGTCGGCACCTACCGGATGATGCTGCAGGGCAAGAATCAAGTCGGCCTTTATCTCTCACCCGGCAAGGACGCACGTTTGCATATTACACGTGCCTGGCAAAGGGATCAGGCAATCCCTGTAGCTGCAGCCTGGGGTATTGATCCTTTATTCATGGTGATCGGTTCCCAGACTTTTCCCAAGAACGTGTCCGAATACGAGTTTGCCGGTGGAGTGAAGGGGGAAGCCATTCCTGTCGTGCGAGGAAAAGTCACTGATCTCTTGTTGCCGGCTAACGCGGAACTGGTGGTCGAGGGAATTATCCGCCCGCAATCCATAAAGATGGAAGGACCTTTCGGCGAGTTTCCCGGTTATTACGGGAGACCGGAGGCCGGTTGTCCACTGGTCGATGTCAAGGCGATTCACTACCGCTCGCATCCCATACTGACAAATGCCCTGATGGCAGACTATCCGTCCAATGAGCAAAGCGGATTTTTCTCAATCATCCGCTCGGCGCGTATCTGGGATGATCTCGAGAAGTTGGGCATTCCAGGCATCCAGGGCGTTTACGCTCACCCAGCCGGAGCCGGTGGATTTGGGATGACGGTTCTCAGCCTCGAACAGCGCTATGCCGGCCATGCAGCCCAGAGCCTGGCCCTGGCAGCTCAGGTTCCCGGTGGCGCCTATTATACCAAATGGATTATTGCCGTCGACGAGGATGTCGATCCGACAGATATGGACCAAGTGATTTGGGCAATGAGTAGCCGGTGTAATCCCATAGAGAACATCGACATCTTGCGGAATACCTGGAGTACTTGGCTCGATCCAACGCAAAATCCTCCGGAGAAGAGACCCTACGGTTCAAAAGCGCTCATTAATGCCTGCAAAGAACATCGCTATCTTCCCGTTTTTTCCACACGTACGACGCTTCGCAAGGAGATTTACGACCGGGTTACAGCACGCTGGCAAAAGCTCGGTCTACCTGGCCAGATCCCCGCAGTACGAGCCTTCGAACAGAAGACCAAGGTCGTCTACCATGAAGCGGGTGGATTCGAACCGGGCCATGAAGAAAAGGGGCGAAAAACGGCAAACGCGAAAAAAAGGAGAGATAGGGTTAAGGGGAAACGAAGCTAACTGATTGCCTCTTCTCCCCTCTCTTTGGTCCGAATCCGGATCACCTCTTCCACCGGTGAGACGAAAATCTTTCCATCACCGATCTTTCCTGTCTGAGCGGACTCGGTTATAGTCTCAACAATCTTAGGTGTCATCTCATCGGTGGCCAATATCTCTAACTTTACCTTAGGGAGGAAATCGACGGTGTACTCGGCACCCCGGTAGAGCTCCGTGTGCCCTTTTTGTCTGCCAAAGCCCTTGACCTCACTGATGGTCATCCCGGTAATACCGACCGAGGTTAGCTTCTGTTTGACTTCGTCTAGTTTAAAAGGTTTGACGATGGCCTCGATCTTCTTCATCGTACCCTCCCTTAGAAATATCCTTATGGGCAGCTGATACCGTTTCCTTTCTAGATATCGTAATAGAGGGCGAACTCATAGGGGTGAGGTCTGAGTCTAAGGGCA
>JBHHYU010000079.1:0-14960 GCA_046757725.1 Binatia bacterium | reverse complement strand
GCCTGACCCCCTGTCTTCAATCTGTGACTCTCGTTACTAAGCGACTTGACCTTAAACTTACCAATTTCACTCAATTTCACGGAGGCCCTCCGAGCAGACCACGAGTATGATCTCTTTTATCTCGATGCCTACGTACTTATGCCTTTGACAGCTGACCGCTCGCTCTAGTAGTAAGCGTGTTAGACTCCAATCTTGCTGGTAAAGTTGAAAAGAGGAGGGAAAGTGGAGCAAATACGCATTGGCATCGGCGTCTCAAGCATTGGCCGCTTTCTTCCATTTATAGGACAGGCGGCAGGCCTCTTTGAAAGAGAAGGACTTTCCGTGGAAATTGTAAACCAGCAAGATGAGGACCAAGTCGTTGTGGACATAACCTCCGGAAAAACTCCTATGGCTACACCGAATACTCCCTCGTTATTGTTCTCACTTCTTGAGGGTAACGACCTGGTCATTGTGGGTGGGGTCCTTAACCGGCCCGGGTTCTATCTAGCGACAAGGCAAAGCATCCACACGATCGCCGATCTTGAAGGGAAAGCCATTGGAATCAACCAGCCGCGCCGCATGGCCGGTGTCGTCATGTTGGCCTTGCTAAGAAAATGGGGAATGGAGCCAAACAGAGACCTCACGCTCGTCGGTCTTGGACTCAACAACAAAAGCCTTGAGGCCCTCAAACAAGGCAGAATTGATGCTGCTCTTCTGCCTCCGGAAAAGGCGTTCACGGCGGAGGAGCAAGGTTTCAACCTCTTGCTTGATAGCGTCGACCTGAACTACCACTGGGTCCCACTTGCCACGAGCCGGTACTTTCTGACCTCTAATCCGGATCTAGTTCGAAAAATAACTCGCATCTACATTGATAGCATTCGACTCTTCAAGCGTGAACCGGAAATGACCCTCAGTGTGATACGGCGTTGCCTACCCGGGCTGGCTGAAAAACCGCAAGTTTTGGAAAAGGCCTACAGGTTCTTTTCCGACCAGTTCGAGACGACATTGACACCCTCACTGGATTCAATTGGCGGGATACTTGAAGAGATAGCCCATCAAGATGCCAGGGCCGGACAAATGCGGGCGTCCTCCCTTGTCGAGGACATTAGATAGTCAACCCCTGGGAAGTTTTTTTTGGAACTCTCAACCAGGGTGGAGTAAACCTTGCCGGTCAAGGAACTCCGCACAGGATTCTAGATGGCCGATCTGATCTCGCGTGGCAAATCGCACGACAAATGTGCGTGCCCCTGCTTCACGATAGGCTTCGAAACGGGCCATCACCTCTTCCCAGGTGCCCATAACACAAACCATCGCCTTCGCCACCGACTCGTATGGTCTGTTGTAGTATTGTGCCAGAAACCTTTGTCCTTCCAGTACGGCATCCCTTCCACCTGCAGCCAGCGTAAAATAAAGTCCGGGTTCGATAGCGTTAGGATCACGGCCAGCCTCCACCGCATAGGCCCGGATCTTTTGTAAGCATTCGCGGTAGACCTCCGGAGTCGTGATGTTGTTAAGCCAGCCATCTCCCATCCGCCCAACCCGGCGCAATCCGGGCTCGACATTATTGGAAGCTAGCCAGATAGGTACCCCACCCGGTTGAACGGGCTTCGGCTCCAAGGTGACATGTTCGAAACTTGTAAACTTGCCCGTATGCGAAACATCATTTTCCTGCCATAAACGTCGCATCACCTGGACGATCTCTTCGCTCATCTTTATCCGTTTATCAGCGGAAAGCCCCAAGATCTTGAACTCATGTTCCTGAGACGGATCCTTGGGCCTGCTATACCCTATCCCGAGATCGACTCGACCGCCCGAGAGGAAGTCCAGGCTCGCTACCGAATAGGCTAGAAGAATCGGGTGCCTGAGCGCCGCTAAAAGCACCGCCGTGCCCAAGCGTACGCGGCGGGTGCAGCCGGCGACCGCAGAAAGCGCTGTGAGGGCCTCAAGGCGGGGTTTAGCCGTAAGGCTGTCCCCAACCCAGACCGAGTGAAAGCCCAAGGCCTCGGCCCGTTCTGCCAGCTCGTATATGCGGGCCGCCTGGCCATGCACACCGGACATGATGACTTCGCGGGTCGGAAGCAGGATACCGAACTTCAAGCTTGAACCATCCCGTGCACTGCTCATTTTTCTTTCCTCTCCTGACCTTCCTGCCTGGCCCCTCGAACCAAACGCGAAACGTTGTATTCCATGACAGTCTCCCCGCGCTGGTTTCGGACCTGCTGACGGTACCGGACGATCCCTCCTCCTCGGTTCTTGACCTCCTTGGTATCGATCACCTCAATCTCCACTTGGATCGTGTCACCGATCTTGACCGGCTGAAAGAGACGCATCTTTTCGATGCCCACGAAGGCCATACCAGTCCCATGGATGATGCCGGTCTGTACCGTCAGTCCCTCCGCCATGGCAAAGGTCAGGCTCCCAGGTGCAATTCGCTCGCCGAAAAGGCTTTCGTCCCGGATGTACTCGGCGTCGATAAAAAGAGGCTCAAAGAGACCCGCAAGACAAACAAACTGAACAACCTCGCTTTCCGTAACGGTCCGGCGGCCAGTCATGAAGCGATCGCCCGGCTGGAAGCCCTCAAAGGTAATGCCTGTCTGCACGCTCCCTCCTATCGGTAAAATGAGAATACGCCCTGAATAAACGGCGGCCGTATGCGGTAAATTACCATCAGATGATCCCTCTCTTTTTGAAGTCCTCTACCTCATGATCACTCATTTTGAGCCACGCCCGTAAAACCTCTTCGCTGTGCTGACCGAGAACCGGTGGTGCAAGTCGAACCGAAGCCGGTGTATTCGATAGCTTAAGCGGAAGACCGGCCATACGGACTGTTCCTGCCGTGGGATGCTCAACTTCAATCAACATCTTCCTGTGCAAAACCTGGGGGGCGCTAAAAACCTGATCGATGGTGTTAACCGGGGCGCATGGGATCCCACCCTCGCCCAGGAGTCTTATCCAGGTAGCGCTGTCTCGCTTTAGAAAAACGGCCGACAGGAGGCGGATCAATTCTTCTCTGTTCTCAACACGCTGCGCGTTTTTTGCGAACCGGGAATCATCGGATAACTCCGGCATCTCGATGGCTTCGCAAAGACGACGCCAGTTTCCTTCACTGGCCGCACCGACAACCAAATATCCGTCTTGGGTTTTAAAGCTTTGGTAGGGAACGATATTCGGGTGGGCATTCCCCAACCGGCCGGGAATTTTGCCGCTCGCAAGATAGTCGCTCGCAAAGGGGATCAGGCAAGCCACTTCCGCCTCGAGCAGTGAGGTGTCGATCCGTTGACCAACGCCGGTTCGCTCCCGGGCAAAAAGTGCCGCCATAATGGCCTTCCCAAGCATCAAACCTGCAACGACGTCGATAATGGCCACCGCCACCTTCGTGGGCTCTCCGTCGGCCATCCCCGTTATGCTCATGAACCCGCCCCACGCCTGCATAATAAGATCATAACCGGGGTAATTCTTCATGGGTCCATCCGCGCCAAAACCGGACAGGGACGCGTAAATCAACCGGGGATTAAGTCCTCGAAGCTCTCGTTCGCCTAAACCTAAACGTTCCATAGTTCCTGGACGAAAGTTCTCAACAAAAACGTCGGATATCCGAGCCAGCCGACGCACCAGCTCGATGCCCTGTGGGGATTTCATGTCTATGGTAACGCTTCTCTTGTTACGGTTAATCGAGAGGAAGTAGGCGCTTTCATCTCCCAGAAAAGGAGGGCCCCAACCGCGGCTGTCATCGCCAACGTGGGGCCGTTCTATTTTGACTACCTCAGCACCCAAGTCGCCGAGAAACATCGTACAATAAGGGCCGGCGAGTGCCCGCGTCAGATCCAGCACCCGAATTCCGTCCAGCGGCCCAGGTTTTTTCTCGATCATTTAAATTTCTGTTCTCTCTTGTTTAGGATCTCCTGAAGCGTTTCCACCCCCAACCACAAACCTGGTATCCCCCCGGGAATGGCCGCGACCTCCATAGTCTCAAGCACCTCCCTAGGACTTGCGCCTAGGTTTAACGCCCTTTCACTATGAACGCGAACCCCTCTGAGGCGAAGCAGCGCGCAAGTGATTCCGACCATGATCAGCTCTTTCGTCTTACGCGGCAGGGCGCCTTCCCGGCCAAAGGTGGCATCCACATATAGCCCCCTGAGATGCTCAAAATACTCGGGGTCTAACTCTGCGATGACATCGTACGCACTATTGTCGGCGCCGAGTGCGGTTTTTTTAAATGCTTCTCTAGCTTCCTCTTTCATTTTTTGCTCCCTTCTTCAGTCTTTTCTGCTGATCTGACTGATGACCACATCCACCAAGGCTGGTCCGGATCGGTTCATAGCTCGTTTCAGCGCGGGTTCTATTTCCTCCGGCTGCTCAACTCGTTGGCCAAAGACACCTAGACAATCGGCCAGTCGGGCGAAATTGAGTTCCGGGCCCACCAGTTCCGCGCCAAGCTCCGCAGCGACCCTGATTCTTTCTCCCGCCCCACGAAACTGGTTCTTTACTGCCATGTAGGCACGGTTGTTGAAAACGACCACAAGGAGAGGGATACGATACTTGGCAAGGGTCCAGAGACCCTGGATACCAAACATGCTGCTCCCATCTCCGAGACAAGCAACAACACGGCGGCCGGGAGATGCAAGCTGCGCTCCGATCGCCGCCCCCAAGCCCCACCCCAGATAGCCACCGGAAGAGTTGGAAAAATAGGACCTGCCGCCCGTGAACTGGAGGTTGGAGGTGAGGATGTCTTTGCTTGTCGGGCTTTCGTTAACAATCAACGTATCTCGCTCCAGGAGTTTGTCCATGACACGAACAAGCCGCGCCGGGTTGATCGGAGCCGCATCCCATCCATCGTGCGCTCTTGCCTCTAACTCGGCCCGCCTCTCCTCTTTGGCCTTCCTGAGGCAGTCGCGACGCTCGGCTTGGCGCTCTCCGCTGGACTCCTTCATGTAGCCGGGAAGGATCTCGTTAAGAGAACTTAAGGCGCTTTTGGCATCAGCCACGATGCCCACATCCACGGGAAAAACCTTGCCGATTTCCCAGGGGTCTTCCTCAATATGGACACACCGGGTCTCAGGCTTGATAACCGGCTCAGGGAGGAAGCGGTACTCGCGGATCAGGCGGCAGCCGATGGCAAAGATCAGATCCGACTCTCCCCAGGCGGGAAGCTTGAAGGTGACCTGTCGCTCCGGGATCTGAAAACTGTGAGGATGACTCGTTGGAAAACTCAGGAAGGAATAGCGCGGTTCCATCACGACCGGCGCCACCACCATCTCCGCCAGCTTGATAAGTTCTTCAGTGGCCCCAGCGGTAGCTACGCCGCTTCCGGCAACAATCAAAGGCCTTCTTGCCTCCCCAAGAAGCCGGGCAGCATCCTTGAGTGCCTCCGGGTCTCCCGCCATTCGAGGAGAGATGCGGGAACGTTCGGCCTCGGGAGTCTTAACGGTCACCGGCTCAGTCAAGAGATTACTAGGAAGAGAGAGATAGACCGGCCCCCTGGGTGGAGTTGATGCTACTTTGAAGGCCCGACTCAATATTTCCGGGATCCGGTCCGCTCTGTGGACCTCACAGCTCCATTTTGTGAACTGCTTTGTCAGCTCTACTAGGTCGCGGCCCTCCGTGTGGGAATCGCGGCCCATGATCCTTGTGTCAACATGTGTAGATGTCACCACCACTGGGGATCTGTCTCGGTACGCGTCGTAAAGAGCGCCCACCGCATTCGCCGTGCCTGGAAGCGTGCTCACTTGGGCCAGCGTTGGGCGACCGGAAACGCGGGCATACCCATCAGCCATGGAAACCACGCAGGTCTCATGAAGGGCCAGGACAAAACGGATCCTCTCCTGATCGGCAATAGTCCCGATGAACTCTTGACCACTCGTCCCCGGCAACCCAAAAACATACTCGACCCCATGCGCCGCTGCTACCTCTAGATAGGCCTGGGCCGCTGTCCGTTCCTTGCTTCTCAACTCAGCCATATCAAAAACTTTCCACTCTTCTTATCACCTGATTAAGAGCATTCACAATCCGATCATAACGCAGCGATCTGGCCTGGCTCGTCGATCCTTAAAGCGTGCGCGTTCGAGCTGATTCAGAAGTCGCCTTCTTGGAGTCCGAACATGGCTTGTGCGTTGGAAAAAAGTATCTTTTCTTTTACCGTATTTTTAAGCTCCAGTTTCTCAAAGCTGCACAGGGCTTTTTTCAAGTCTACATAGGGGAAATCCGTGCCGAAAAGTGTCTTGTCCTGCAGCCTGCCTCGGATCGCTCTCAGAAAAATCTCCGGCAGTTGCTCGGCGAGATACCCCGAAGTGTCCACACAAATATTTTTTTTATGAGTGACAACGCCAAGGAGTTCTTCCTGCCATGGCCAGCCCGGATGGGCCGCAATAATCTTCATTCGTGGAAAATCCCGGGCAAGACTATCTAGATGAATGGGACGCCCATAGTCCAGAGCGATACCCTTACCTCCCTCACTATTTGCTCCCAAAACCGTGAATCCGGTGTGGAACATGACAGGCTTTTTCCCGGCCTCCAATACTTCCCATAGCTCATAATACTTTCTGTCGTTGGGATAGAAGCCCTGATCGGGCGGATGAAATTTAAACCCTTTGACTTTCGGCTCCTGTAGCAACTCCTCCGCCTGCTTGACGATCGTATCCGAGTTCCCAGCTCCAATCCTAAGGGAGCCGAGAACCCCCACGAACGCATCGGGATATCTTGTAACAAGGTCGATGACGTATTCGTTAGAGACACGAGGGTCTTCTCTCACGGTGGACGGATGCCAACCAATAAGAAGGGCCTTGACCTGCTGCTTGATGAAAAGCTCGGCAAACTTCTCTTCTGTCCTGGGGACTTCATTCAAATCCCTCCTGAAATAGGCACAGGCGTCGAGGTCCAACCCTCGCGTGCTTGGATGAACATGGACATCAATGGCTCCCATGAGATCTATACCTCTCTAGATCAGAAGACAGCCCTCATCTTTGTGGATAGGCCGCGTTTCCATAACACTAGCAGCCAGAATCTGGGCGACTTCAACCTGTTATCCGACATGGTTCGGTCCATTCCCTCGCATCTTCCAAAGAAATCTTGATCTACACCATTCTCATCGACGGGATCCAGATCCACGGTATCCGATTTCTTTCTGAAAGTGCAATATCTTTCCCTGGATGAAGCCGACGCGGCTAAAAAATTGCTCCATCTTCGTATTGCCATTATCAATCAGCGTGAAGATGGTTTTGACACCATGGTAATCTGCCCACGCTGTAAACTCCTCTATCAGGGCGCGACCGACACCTTGAACCCGGTAAACGGGGTCCACGCCGATAATATCAATCCACGCTACGGGTCCACGAAGACCGAATTTGAGTTCACTAGATCCACCCACAAGGAATCCCACAACCCGGTTTTCAATCTCAGCGACTATGGATGCCCAGTGCGGCTGGGTTGCCTCTGATAGATCAATTCTCTTTGCCCAGTAATTCGGACGAGCAATTCCTGTGACTCGTTCCTCTATGTCAACGATCGCGTGCAAATCGTTTTGATCGAGTTTCCTCATATAGAGCTTCTTCTGCATCATTTCCCCCTGTGCCCTCAGTTGGTTAGGGGTGGTATCCGCTAGGCTTGGAAATTCACTGTTATCGAATTCAGTTGGCATAAAGTGTGCCAAGAGAACCTCGAAGTGAGATGAGCACGTGCCAGTTCTCTTGCCCGAAACAAGTCATTGAAACAGAAGCCTTCCCCAATATCCAGGCAAAAAGGCGTTCCGCCTGCCGGAAACCGGATCTAGAACCGTTCTCATCTTTGGTAAACAAGTCTGAAAATTTCCTATTCTTGAAAATAATAAGGCGGTGACTTTCGCCTCTTTTCATCCGCCGATGCGGTTTTTCTAAAGAACCGTATCCCTGGAAAATGACCTGTTTTTCTAGCGAACATCCGTTCTAGCATTGTCTCGTCTCCAACTTTGACCGCCGGGGTAACATCCCTGGCATATATCTTGCGAAACTATTTACGGCCGCCATCTCAAAAATCAAAGGGAGATTGTCTCATGATTGAGAAATTCAGGGAGTGGTACGAACATCGCCACGACTACGCCAAGGCCTGGAAAGAACGGACCGGAGGGAAAGTCATCGGCACCTTTTGCACTTACGTTCCGGAGGAGATCCTCGCGGCTGCGAACATGCTTCCTGTGCGTATCCTGGGAAGTCACGAGCCACAGGACGTCACTGAACCGCATATCTTCGGAATGTTCTGTCCCTTCTGCCGGGATGCCCTGGCCCAGGGGTTGAAAGGGAGATTTAACTACCTGGACGGGGTCGTACTTGCGCATTCCTGCATCCATTTCCGCCAGACCTTCAACTCGTGGAGAATCCACCTGCCCGTCGAATTTAGCTATTACATCCCCATGCCCAATACGGTGCAAAACCCTCATGCTCGGACCTATCACCGGGGCGAGGTGGAAAAGTTCCAAAAGGCCATCGAGGAATACAGTGGTCGGGCACTGACCGAGCAAGATCTGGATCGAGGGATTGAAATTCTAAATCGCAACCGCCGTCTACTACGTAAGGCTTATGAACTACGCAAGCTGGACAATCCGCCTCTTACGGGCGAGGAGGCCATGTATATGGCCGTTACCAGCCAGTTTATCGACAAGGAAGAGCACAGCCAGGTTCTGGAGGCGGTGCTGGCCGATCTTCCCCAGCGGAAGCTCTCTCGAGAAGCCGGAATTCGCCTCATGGCGGTCGGGAGCGAGAACGATGATGCCGAGTTCTTTAGGATGGTGGAATCCGTAGGTAGCACTGTAGTCATTGACGAGCAGTGCGCCGGGAGTCGCTATTTCTGGAACGAGTTGATCCCTGACGGAGACCGTATGGCGGCCGTAGCCAATCGCTACATCGATCGTCCCCCGTGCCCTGTCAAGGATTATCCCGGACATTCTCGGTTCGAGCACGTCCTGGGCCTCGCCAAAGACTACCGGGCGCAGGGAGCGATCATCATGCAAGAGAAGTTTTGTGACCCCCACGAGGGGGACAACCCGCGCCTGAAACGATATCTGGAGCAGAACGGTGTCCCCACCCTTTCTTTGGAGTTCGACTCGACCAATCCTCTAGGTCCTTTCCGCATCCGCGTGGAGGCATTTCTAGAGACGATTAGAGGCGAGGAGCTTTTCTGAGGAGGAAACTGACAATGACGACCCCAACCAAGTACCCGACCGAGCCCCTGAAATGCTGGAAAAAAGCCAAAGAGATCCGTGAACAGTATTACAAGGACTATGCTTCGGCCCACGAGCGGGGGGGGATCCGTTGGAGCGGAGGGGCCTGGGCCTTCGATGCTGTCCCGATGGGTCTGGGAGACGACGTCTACGTCATGACGGGTGAGCCCTACGCGGCATCCGTAGCGTTTAACCGGCAACTGGCCCTGGAGTGCCAGGACGCCGCCGACGCCCGGGGCTGGGCTCGGGATCTCTGCTCCTATATGCGCATCTACTGGGGATCCGTGTACCTCAACAAGTTTCTCTGGGGGGGGGAGTTTCCCAAGCCGGATTTCTATTTCCAGAGCCAGATTTGTTGCAGCCACTCGAAGTGGGACCAGGAGGCCTCTGTGGAAGAAAAGGTCCCTTTTTTCTGTGTCGACGTCTGCGTCGGCCCGTATGAGACCCTGGACCAGGATCGGCTGAATTACGTGGTAGCCCAGCTGCATGATTGCATCGAAGGAATGGAGAAGGTGACCGGTAGGAACTACGATGACGAGAAACTGATCACTGCGGTTCACAACGAGTGCCGTTCGACCTCTCTGTGGGCCGAGATCTGTACACTGAACAAGGCTATCCCGGCTCCCCTGGATGAGAAGACTATGTTCTCGCTTTACGTACTGGCAACCCTCCAGCGCTCTTCCAAGGAGATTGCGGACTTTTACGAGGAGTTGCGTGATGAGGTGAAGGACCGTGTGGTCCGTGGCATTGCCGCGGTGCCTTACGAACGCTGCCGCATCATCACCGATACCCAGCCCCCTTGGGGTTTTTTAAAGATCTACCGTTACATGGAACAGTTCGGCGTCGTCTCTGTGGGTTCCCTTTATACCTTCGGTCTGGAAGGGATTTTCGACGATCAGGAGGACGGGAGCTGGGGACCTCGCAAGACACCCCAGCAACTCGGGATCGAAATCAAGAGTCGAGATGAGGCCTTGAGGATTACTGCCGACTGGAATCTGTCCCGTCCCCAGTGGCAGCATTTCTATGACCCGCGGATCAAGACACGCATGATGCTCCGGATGGTAAAAGAGTGGAAGCTCAACGGTGCGATCCTCCATCTCAACAGGGGCTGCGAGGGTCTGACCGTGGGAAGCATGGAGAATCGCTTGGGTTTGATCGAAGCGGGGGTGCCGGTCATGACCTATGAGGGCAACATGGCGGACGAGAAGGAGTTTGATGAGCGGCGCACCTTCTCCCGCATCGAGTCATTTATGGAAACCTTAGGGCTGGAGCAGATTCCGGCCGCCAGTGCTCAACGGGCCGCAGTTTAGAACCAGGACGCGGATCTGCCCCGGCAATTCTCCAGTAAGAAAGAAAGGAGGAGAGTTTTGATTATCGCGGGAATCGATGTAGGCGCTAAAACCGTAAAAGTCATTCTGATGGAGGACCGAAAGGTCAAGGCTAAGGGCATGGTTCTTAGCGGATTCGATCAGACGGCTTCGGCCAACGAGGCTTTGGATAAGGCATTGGAAGAGGCCGGTCTTTCGCGTGAGGCTATCGGGACTATTGTCACCACCGGCGCCGGAAGGAAGTCAATACCCTTTGCAAAGAGCGATGTGACCGAGGTGCGGGCCGCCGCACTCGGGGCGGTCTCTCTTTTTCCCTCAGCGCGAACGGTGGTCGATGTGGGGGCTGAAGAGGCAAGAGCGATCAAATGCGACGAAAGCGGGAAGGTCGTTGACTTCGCTGTCAATGAAAAATGCGCCGCTGGCTCCGGGGCCTTTACCGAGGCCATGGCACGTGCCCTGGAGGTAAAACTGGAGGAGCTCGGCCCTCTCTCCCTTCAGTCCACTCAGACCATCCCAATGAACGCCCAGTGCACCGTCTTTGCCGAGTCGGAGGTAGTCTCCCTCATCCATGCAAAAACATCTAAAGCCGACATCGCGCGCGCCGTTCACGATGGGCTGAGCAGCCGGGTCGTTGCCATGGTGCGTCGGGTCGGAGTAGCGCCCGAACTCGCTCTGGTTGGAGGAGTGGCCCACAACCCGGGTTTCGTGGACGCCTTCAAGAGAACGCTGGGGGTCGATAACGTTCGCACGGCCGAAGAGCCCGAATTCGTTGGGGCCATCGGAGCAGCCCTGGCGGCGAGCAAGTAGATAGAAAGGAGTTGCTATGGCGGAGACGCAGGAATTCTGGAGATGGACGGAATATAGTTGGCACCACCCGGAGATGGATTGGCTCCAGGGCAAGAGGATTGCAGCTGGAGTTGATGTAGGATCGGTGAGTTCCCAGGCCTTGGTTCTTGTGGACGGGCAGATCTTCGCCTTTAGTAATTTCCGTACGGGATCCAACAGCCCTGAAAGTGCGAACAAGGCTATTGATGGCGCCCTGAAGGATACGGGAATGGAGCTGAAAAATCTCCAGTACACCGTGGGAACGGGCTATGGTCGTGTCAATGTCCCGTTCGCCAACCGGGCCATCACCGAGATCGCCTGCCACGCGCGCGGGGCCAACTTTATGGCCGGACCTAAAATCCGCACGGTCCTCGACATGGGGGGCCAGGACTGCAAGGCCATTCTCTGCGATGAGCGGGGCAAAGTAAGCAACTTTCTGATGAACGACAAGTGTGCGGCGGGGACTGGCAGAGGGATGGAAGTGATGGCGGATCTTCTGTCCATTCCCATCAAAGAGATCGGTGAGCTTTCATTCCAGGTAGAAAAGCAGCCTCCGGAAGTAAGCAGCACATGCGTGGTCTTTGCCAAGTCGGAAGCCCTGGGCCTGATGCGCTCCGGCTGGTCCAAGAACATGGTTCTGGCATCCTATTGCTCGGCAATGGCCCATCGAGTCAGCTTGCTGCTCGGCCGGATCGGCGTCCAAGAGCAGTTCTTTATCACCGGAGGGATTGCCAAGAACACGGGAGTAGTAAAACGGCTGGAGGAAGTTCTTGGCATCAAAACGGTCACGAGCACATACGACAGCCAGATTGCCGGTGCGCTGGGGGCTGCGCTCTTTGCCGACACGTTGATTCAGAAGGGGGCAAATTGATCGCTAACTACGGTTATAAAGACGGCTCCGGCGAATACTTTATCAGCATCGACACCGATAAGTGCAACAGCTGCGGTGACTGTGTGCCTGCCTGTCCGTCAAAGGTCCTCGAGATGGTTGCGGATGAGTATGATCCCTTGTCGGACAAGACGGTCGCAGCCGTCAGGGACGAGGAGCGCAAGAAAATAAAGTATACTTGCGCCCCTTGCAAGCCGGCAAGCGGCCGTGGGCCCTTGCCCTGCATGGAGGCCTGCGAATCTGGCGCCATTGCACACTCCTGGTGAAGGGATGGATTCTGTCGTCTTAACCATCGACGGCGCACAGGTAACGGCGCCGCCAGGCGTTACCCTTCGGGAGGCAGCCCGCAGTGCCGGCGTCTATATCCCCGGCCTTTGCTCCCACCCCAGTCTCCCTCTAGCCCGTGGTAGAAAGGGCCTTCCTGTAATCTACCGGGAGGGTCAGACGGTTCGGGGGAATCCCTCCGAATCGATAGAATTCCAAGGTTGCGGGCTGTGCCTGATTGAGTTGGGTGGCGAGCTCGTATCGGCCTGCTCGATCCCCGTTGAAGAAGGTCTGCAGGTTCAGAGCGGAACGCCGAAGGTTATCGCCGGGCGGCAGGATCGCCTCGCTGAGATTCTGGCGGATCATCCGCACGTTTGCCTCACTTGCCCTAACAGGGAGGGATGCGACCGAATAGCCTGCTCCTTCAATATCCCTGTGCCCGAGCGTTGTTGTACGAAGTTTGCAAATTGCGAACTACGTAAAGTGTCCGACTACGTCGGAATTAAGCAGGACACGCCGCGTTATGTGTTTCGTGATCTGCCCAACATCCAAGATGACCCCCTTTTTACACGCAACTACAACCTGTGTATCGGCTGCACCCGCTGCGTAAGGGTTTGTGCCGATGTGCGAGGAGTTGAAGCCCTGGGATTTACGATAACCGATAGTCGGGTGGAGGTGGGGACAACTGCCCTTTCCCTGCCCGAGTCAGAGTGCAGATTCTGCACCGCCTGTGTCGAAGTCTGTCCCACCGGTGCGCTCATGGACAAACCCAGCGACATCACAGCCGCATTTTCAAAGGAACAGGCTATCGTTCCCTGCCGCGCGGGGTGTCCCGCCGGGATCGACATACCTCGTTATGTCCGTTTTATCGCTCGGGAGAAATACGACGAGGCCCTTGCCGTGATCCGGGAGAAGGTTCCGTTTCCTGCGGTCCTCGGCTATGTCTGTTTCCATCCCTGCGAAAGTGTCTGCCGGCGAGGCAGAGTGAGCGAGCCCGTCTCTATATGCAGGCTCAAGCGTTTTGCTGCGGAACATGGCAGGCCGCCCGATCAGGCGGTGCCGGCAGCAAACACGGGAAAAAGAGTCGCCGTTGTGGGCTCAGGCCCGGCAGGGCTCACAGCGGCCTACTATCTCCGGGCGAAAGGTCACGCCGTAACAGTTTTCGAGTCTGCCCCCGAGCCTGGAGGAATGCTGCTGCAAGGTATACCCAGGTTTCGCGTGCCTCACGAGGTGGTACAGCGGGAGATCAATGGCATTCTAGGCCGAGGCATAGAGTTGCGGACCAACACCCCCGTCGGCCCGGGCTCCAACCTTTCACTGGAAAGGCTCCGGAGCGAATACGACGCCGTCTTCCTGGCAGTTGGAGCCCAGCTGAGCAAGAAGATCCGGCTTGAGGGAAGCGAGATGCCGGGGGTTCTCTGGGGTATGGATTTTCTACGTCAGGTGAACCTCGGCTCATGGCCGGGGACCCCTTTAGGGCGGATCGCCGTGATTGGCGGAGGCAACGTGGCGATGGATGTGGCGCTTACCGCTCGGCGTTTGGGTGCAAAGGCAATCGAGATCGCTTGCCTGGAATCTCGCGCCGAGATGCCGGCTTTCGAATCGGAAATAGAACAGGCCTGCGAAGAAGGCACCGTCCTCCACCCATCCTGGGGGCCAAAGCGGGTTTTGGCCAACGGGAAGGTGGCCGGGATCGAGCTGGTTCGCTGCACCCGGGTCTTCGACGGGTCAGGACACTTTAATCCATCCTTCGACCCATCGGTCACAACCGTGATCGAAGCGGATACGGTGATCTTGGCTATCGGCCAGAGCCCCGATTTCTCCTTCCTCGGAGAAGACCGCCAGGAGCTGGTCACGGAACGGGGAACGGTTCGCGTGGACGAGGTATCCCTTGCCGCTCCTTTACCGGGAATATTTGCCGCCGGTGAAGTGGTCAGCGGCCCATCCTCGGTCATACAGGCCATCGCTGCCGGAAGGAAGGTCGCGACTTCCATCGACCGGTATCTTGGGGGTGATGGCGTCATTGAAGAGCTTCTCGCTCCGGTTCAGGAGACTGACTCCTGGATCGGTCACGACGGGGACTTTGCCTCCAGGGGCCGCGAGCCCATGCCTTACCTTTCGCTTGTTGAGCGCCAGACCAGCTTTGACCCGATAGAGCTGGGCTTCGACGAGACCACGGCGTTGAGGGAGGCAAGACGATGTCTCAGGTGCGACCTCCGGTTCCAGATGGGCTCGCCCATCCTACCGCCTGAGCCGTGGTTGAAATTCGATCAAGAGCATATCTCAACGGTGTCCGGTGCAGAAGGTGTCTATCAGCTTCTGGACGACGAAAAGAAGATCCTCCGTATCGCGGGCACGGCCGACCTACGCCACGCCCTAGAGGAGCAGCTCGGCAGTAATCCCAAGGCTCGCTTCTTTATTTACGAAGAGGCCTCCATGTACACCCAGCGGGAGAGTGAGCTGCTGCAGCGTTTTCTCCAAGAACACG
>JBHHYU010000078.1:0-15002 GCA_046757725.1 Binatia bacterium | reverse complement strand
ATGATAAAAGGGTTTGAAGGTGGGGAACGTTCATGGTATATAAGTAAAATTCGAGTTAGATCGCGAGGAAGATATGAAAGAGAAGATTCATCCGCGGTACCAAACAGCAAAAATCACCTGTGCTTGCGGGAGTGTCGTTGAGACCCGTTCTACAGTAAAGAGTATTCATGTGGAAATTTGCTCCCAGTGCCACCCTTTCTTCACTGGCAAACAGAAGTTTTTAGACTCAGCAGGCCGCATAGAGAAGTTTAGACGGAGATACGGGCTTAAGAGCTCAGCCTGATGGAGGGGTTGAGGCGGAATGTGATTTTCTAAAGGTTTTAGGCAGGGCAAAGGGCAAAGGGCAAGGGGTTCCTTTTGCCCTTTTTTATTGGGGGGTCCCGCTTCTGTACCGGAAGAGTAATAAACTATGCTGGACAAACTCATAGAAGTCGAAAAACGATACGAACAGCTGGAGAAGCTCTTGACTGATCCTCAGCTCCTGAGCCGGCAAAGGGAGTATACTAAGGTGGCCAAGGAGCGGTCCGACCTTGAGGAGATTGTCTTGTGTTACCGGGAGTGGAGAAAGATAGAACAGGAGACTCAGGAAAACCAAGAACTCCTCAAAGAAAAGGATGAATCAATCCGAGAGCTGGCGAAGGAAGAAATGTCGGTTCTCCGTGAACGGAAAGAGGAACTCGAAAGCCGCCTCAAGGTTCTTATCCTGCCTAGAGACCCAAATGACAGTAGAAGTGTCATTTTGGAGATCAGAGCCGGTACGGGAGGAGAAGAGGCGGCCCTTTTTGCTGCGTCCCTGTTTCGTATGTATAGCCGTTATGCGGAGTTCCGAGGGTGGCGAGTTGAGATCATGAATTCCAACCTGACTGGATTAGGGGGCTTAAAGGAAATCATTGCACTTATTGAGGGAAAGGGAGCTTATAGCCGCTTGAAATTTGAAGGTGGGGTCCATCGGGTTCAGCGGGTCCCGGTGACTGAGGGATCGGGTCGGATTCATACCTCAGCGGTAACGGTAGCCGTGCTTCCGGAGGCCGATGAGGTTGAAGTAGTGATCGATCCCAAAGAGCTTAGAATTGATGTCTTTCGGTCTTCGGGGCCCGGCGGGCAGAGTGTCAACACCACGGACTCGGCCGTTAGAATGACACATCTACCAACGGGACTTGTGGTTTCGTGTCAGGATGAAAAGTCTCAACATAAGAACAGATCCAAGGCGCTGAAAATTCTCAGGGCCCGTTTGTTGGAAAGGAAACAGGAAGAGCAACGTTCCGAAATCGCTACCACCCGGAAACTCATGGTGGGTACGGGAGATCGGAGCGAGCGGATCCGGACCTATAACTTCCCTCAAGGAAGGGTAACGGATCACAGGATAAATTTTACTCTCTATAAGTTAGAGCGGGTTATGGAGGGTGAGATCGATGACTTGGTGGATGCATTGGCCACCTATTATCAGGCAGAGGCATTGCAAGCCACCCGGCTGGGGGTCTAAGGAGTTGACAAATGATGGGAGAGCGTCACATAGGGAAAACTTACCCCCCGACTCTCATGACCGTTCGACAGACGTTGCAGGAAGGAACGAGTTTTTTGGCTCGAAAGGGCGTTACAAGCGCACGCCTTGATGCGGAGTTGCTCCTGGGAAAAGTTATGGGAGCTGGGCGGGAGTCACTCTATGTGGACGACGAAATGCCGCTTCAAGGCAGTGAGCGCCGGCGGTTTCAAAGATTGGTTGAGCGGCGCGCGCGCAGGGAACCCGTCTCTTACATCACCGGCCAATGGGAGTTTTGGTCCTTGGAGTTTCTCGTGACTCCGGCCGTGCTCGTACCGAGACCCGAGACGGAGCTGTTGGTCGAAATCGTACTCGCACTTATGGCGCAATTTGACGAGGGTCTTCCGTTAAAACTTCTCGATCTCGGGACGGGCAGTGGTGTTATCGCTGTAAGCTTGGCCAAGGAACAAAGAAATGGAGAGATATGGGCCACCGACCTTTCCGGGGAGGCCTTGGAGATTGCCCGCGCCAATGCGACTCACCATGGAGTAGAAAGGAAAATCCACTTTCTCCAGGGGGACCTTTTTGAACCTGTCAAAGAATATCGGCGGTTCTTCCAGATGGTCATTTCCAACCCTCCATACGTGCGCCGGGGCGAAATGAAGCATCTCCCTCGCGAGATTCAGGACTGGGAACCGAAGGCAGCCATAGACGGTGGGTGGGATGGACTCGACCTTTATCGGCGGATCATTCAGGAAGGCCATCGTTATCTTGTGGATGGTGGACTTATGGCCCTGGAGATCGGAGCCGATATGGGTAGCGAGGTTTCCCGGCTGTTTGCGGCCACGGGGTGCTTTTCCAAGTGCTCTATGTACAAGGACTATGCCGGTCGGGATCGAGTACTGGTTGCACGGAAACTCGCATGACCCTGCAACCAAACGAAGGGGACTTATAGGGTGGACAAGATCCTGGTTCGAGGTGGCCGGATACTTGCAGGCGAGGTGGTCGTCAGCGGTTCAAAAAACGCCGCTCTTCCGATTTTGGTATCCTCTCTTTTAACGTCGGAACCTTGTGTCTATCAGGGCATGCCGGATCTTAAGGATATCCATACCATCTTGAGGCTTCTGTCGAAACTCGGGGTGAAGGTTGAAGGAGAAGGCCGTATGGGTGGGCCGGGTCAGCTTACGCTGCAAGCAAACCAGGTAACAAGCCTTGAGGCGACCTACGATCTGGTCAAGACCATGCGGGCTTCTTTTTTGGTCTTGGCACCGCTTCTCGCCCGTTTTGGTGAGGCTCGTGTCTCTACCCCCGGAGGATGCGCCATTGGTGCCCGGCCGGTCAATTTCCATCTCAGAGGCCTCGCTGAAATGGGAGCGAAGATAGAGCTGGTTCATGGCTATGTTGAGGCGAAGGCAAAGAGATTGCAGGGGGCAAAGATTTATCTGGACCTACCATCGGTGGGTGCGACCGAAAACCTGATGATGGCGGCCAGCTTGGCTGACGGAACGACCGTGATTGAGAACGCCGCTAAGGAACCTGAAGTCGTGGACTTGGCCACGGTTCTGGGGAAGATGGGAGCTAAAATCTGGGGGGCGGGCAGTGACGTTGTGAAGATCGATGGAGTGAATAGTCTCCATGGCTTGTCACACCATGTCATTTCGGACCGCATCGAGGCGGGGAGCTTTATAGTTGCTGCGGCCCTGGCCGGTGGGGATATCATGGTGAGAGGAGCCAGACCGGATCATCTGGAGGCTTTCTTGGTCAAGCTCAAGGAGGCCAATGTTGCGCTCCGGATTGACCGGGAAGGGGTTAGGATAAAAGGGGATGGGGCCATGAAGAGCGTCGGTGTGACGACCTTGCCCTATCCCGGCTTTCCCACCGACTTGCAGGCCCAGATGATGGTGTTGGTATCGGTATCTGATGGGGTCAGCGTGATTACCGAGACTATTTTTGAAAACCGCTTTTTGCATGCGCAGGAGTTGGATCGAATGGGGGCTGACATTCACCTTGAAGGAAATCGAGCCATTGTCAGGGGAGTAAAGGGACTGTCAGGAGCACCGGTTATGGCTACTGATTTGCGTGCAAGCGTGTCCCTTGTATTGGCCGGGCTTGTCGCTAACGGCCAGACGGAAATCTCCAGAGTTTACCACCTGGATCGAGGCTATGAACATATTGAAAGGAAACTCTCCAACCTGGGAGCTGACATCGAAAGGGTCAGAGGATAAATAGCTAAGACGGGATTCAGAATTTAGCGGTGAATTCTAATCAAAAATACTTGAAATTTCCAGTTAAATTTTGGAACGCGGAGGCGGGAAAAGCGATGACTCGCACAAAGGACCCCAAGGTAACGGAGAATTCTTTGCGCGCTTGGCGTCTTGGCGCAAAAATTTTGTTGAAGTCGTTCTGTCGAACATTTAAACGGTAAGAATCTAAAGGGACAAGAAATGGGAGTTAAGATCATTAAGACGAGAGATTCCGGCTTCGCGCAGACACTCAACAAGATCCTCCAAAGAAGAGGAACAAGAGAAGGCAAGGTCGAAAAAATCGTGGGTGATATCATCCGGTCGGTGCGGCAAGGAGGGGATCGTGCGCTGCTTCGGTATACCCGCCTCTTTGACGGCATCGGTTTGAGCCCGAGAACATTAGAAGTCAAACAACGGGAAATCGATCAGGCGCTGGCGAGGATTGCTAAAAAAGATCTTCACGCCCTGCGCCTTTCGGCCAAACGGATCGCTACCTTTCATCGCCGCCAACTGGATAAGAGCTGGCGCTATAGCGATGGCTCCGGTTTGGTTCTGGGACAGAAGGTAACCCCGCTGGAACGCGTGGGTGTCTATGTGCCGGGTGGAAAGGCGGTTTATCCATCCACTGTCCTGATGAATGTCGTGCCGGCAAAAGTTGCCGGAGTGAGGGAAATTGTCATGACTTCCCCGATCGGGAAGGATGGGGCCATCGTTCTAGCAGCGGCTCGGATCGCCGGGGTGGATCGGGTTTTTCGCATCGGTGGTGCCCAGGCTATTGCCGCGTTGGCCTTTGGAACGGAAAGGGTTCCGAGAGTGGATAAGATCGTCGGCCCCGGGAACGTTTACGTAGCGGCAGCCAAGCGGCTCGTTTTCGGTGAGGTGGATATCGACTCTATTGCCGGCCCCAGTGAGATTCTACTTTTGGCGGACGCGTATGCAGACCCGGTCTATATAGCCGCAGACATGCTCTCCCAGGCCGAACACGATGAGCTGGCGGCGGCGCTTTGTATCACCCCTTCATTTGTGTTGGCATCGAGGGTCAAAGCGGCACTGGAGAGGCAGCTTAAGGAAACGCGGAGGCAGGCCATCACCGTCAAGGCCCTGACCAGGTACGGCGCGATTATCGTCTCCCGCGGCTTGAAGGAAGGAGTAGAGATTGCCAATGCGATAGCCCCGGAGCACGTAGAGATTCTGGTACGTAAACCCCAGCGGTGGGTTCGTTCGATTCGCAACGCCGGGGCTATCTTCGTCGGTCCCTACGCGACGCCTCCCCTGGGGGATTACATGGCAGGTCCTAACCATGTTCTTCCGACGGGAGGAAGTGCTCGTTTTTTTTCACCTCTCGGGACCTATGATTTTCTCAAGCGGACGAGCGTGATCCGGGCTAGTAAGAGAGCACTTCGTTCACTGGCACCGGAGATCGTACATCTGGCGCAGCTTGAAGGGCTGCACGATCATGCGCGGTCCGTGGAAGTGCGTTTTAAGGGAGGCGTTAGACAACTCTAGTCTCAGGCACGAAGATACCACTAGGCAGACTAGGAGGGGTCGGGCGTTTTACATTGGGCTGAAAAAGAGGAGAAACCTTATGGGACGGATAGCTAAGGCAACCCGCAAGACAAAAGAGACAGGGATCGCCGTGGATCTGCACCTCGATGGCCGCGGCACCGCGGAAATTCAAACGGGAATCCCCTTTTTAAATCACATGCTTGAGATCTTTACTCATCACGGGCTGTTTGACCTGAATTTAAAAGCGACTGGGGATATCAAGGTGGATTACCACCACACAGTGGAGGATGTCGGCTTGACTCTGGGACAGGCATTTAAAAAAGCGTTGGGAGATAAAAAGGGGATCTCCCGTTTTGGGGAGGCCACGGTGCCCCTGGACGAAACCCTGGCACAGGTAGTCGTTGATTTGAGCGGGCGGCCCTATCTCTCTTACAATGTCAAAATTCGTCTGGGTCGCGTGGGAGATTTTGATACGGATCTACCCCAGGAATTTTTCCGAGCTTTTGCTAATCAGGTCGGCATGAACCTTCATATCAACGTGACCCAGGGGGAAAACCCGCATCATATCATTGAGGCATGTTTCAAGGCATTCGCTCGTGCCATGAAACGAGCCACGCGCCTCGACCAGCGTATTCAAGGCGTGCTGTCAACCAAAGGAAGCCTATGATTGCAATCATCGACTACGACATGGGCAATCTCCGCAGCGTGCAGAAGGGATTGGAGCGTGTGGGTTGCCGTGCCCAGGTGACGCGAGACCTTCAACAAATTGCTTCTGCTCGAGGGATTGTTCTCCCCGGTGTGGGGGCGTTTAATGCCTGCATGGAGAATCTCAGACGTTTTGGACTGGTTGAGTTGATCCGGGACGTCGTACGTCAAAAAAAACCTTTTCTGGGGATCTGTTTAGGCTTCCAATTGCTCTTTAAGGAGAGTGAAGAATTCGGCTCGCAGATGGGATTGGATCTCTTTCCGGGGAGGGTTCTCGGCTTTCACCCCGAGGGCAACCTCAAAGTGCCGCACATGGGATGGAACCGTATCAAAAAAAAGAAAGAGACCCCCTTCTTAGATGGGATATCGGATAGGAATTTTGTCTACTTTGTCCATTCCTACTATGCAGTGCCGGAGGAGGCTTCCATCGTGGCGACGACGACCGACTACGGAACCTCCTTCGTTTCCAGTATTGCAACGGACCATCTCTTTGCCTGCCAGTTTCACCCGGAAAAGAGCCAAACCGTCGGGCTCCGTATCCTCGCCAATTTCGCACTATTTGTAGAAAAGGGGTAACCCGATGCTGATCATCCCAGCCATCGATATCAAAGATGGCCAATGCGTGCGTCTTTATCAGGGGGAGATGGATAAAGAGACCGTCTATTTCGACAGCCCTGTGGAGGCGGCAAGGCATTGGGTGGAAGAGGGGGCAGGCTTTCTCCATGTGGTAGATCTGAATGGAGCTATGGTGGGTCGCCCAGTACATAAGCAAGAAGTGGCGGCCATTTGCCAAGCATTAGATGTTCCCGTCCAACTGGGGGGAGGTCTGCGCTCTCTGGAGGCCTTGGAAGAGGCGCTGGCCTTAGGTGTGGAACGGGTTGTCTTAGGGACCGCGGCCTATGAGAACAACGATTTTCTTCGCGCTGTTTGTAAAAAGCATCCCGGAAGAATCGTTGTTGGTATCGATGCCCGGGAGGGCAGAGTGGCGGTCAAAGGCTGGAAAGAAACTACTCCGATGAGTGCCGTGGAGCTGGCACAACGTTGTGAAGAAAACGGCGCCTCAAGAATTATATATACCGACATTGTTCGCGACGGGACCCGTACGGGGGTCAATCCCGAAGAGACCCTACGTCTCGCCCATGCCGTGAAGATCCCGGTCATTGCCTCAGGAGGAGTGGCCTCCCTGAAGGATATCCGCCGTCTGAAGGTATTAGAAAAAGACGGGGTGGAGGGGGTCATCCTGGGTCGCGCCCTTTATAGTGGTGCCTTTTCACTGCCAGAGGCGCTAGCTGTCGGCAGCAAGGAGGTTTAGGAAATATAAATGGATGTGCCAATACCAAAAAGCTTGTTAGTTATTTTGGGATAGCGCCTAGAGTGAGGCAGAGTGTGGATAGGGAAAGGCGTAGGCACATCAGCAAAGAGGGCAGTTGAATGGTACAGTGGTTTCTCGGGTTTCCTCTATCCGTCGCTCTATTTATCGGCATGTTTTCCGGAGCCTTTGGGCAGAATGGCGGAAAATGGATGAATCGGATGCCCATGCCTTCGTCCCGGACTGAGGTGGCAGCAGTTGAGGTCGGCGGCAAGATTTACGTGATCGGCGGGTTTGGTCAGGGCGGAAATCTTGTGGAAGAGTACGATCCTGTGAAAAATCGTTGGCGGGGCCGGGCCCCCCTTCCACGGCCGCTCAACCATGTAGGGGCGGCCGCTGTGGGAGGAAAAATCTATATAATTGGTGGATACGAGCCTGGATGGAAACCTGTAAACACGGTGTACGAATATGAACCTGCTGAGAATCGCTGGCGCATCCGGTCTCCTATGCCCACTCCACGCGGGGCGCTGGCAGTGGGGGTGATCGATAATAAGATTTACGCTGTTGGTGGGGTAGGGAGAAATCGCCGGAATAGCGGCGCGAACGAGCAGTACGATCCTACGAGCGACAAGTGGACAAAGCGCACGTCGATACCTACACCGAGGGATCACCTTGTCGTGGGAGTATGGGACGACAAACTGTATGCCATCGGAGGAAGGATTGACGGAAGCTACGCCAGAAATCTAGCGACCAACGAAGAGTATGACCCCCTTGCTGACCGGTGGCGATTACGTTCGCCTATGCCTACGCCGCGAAGTGGTATTGCCGCGGCCGGACTTGGCGGGAGAATCTTTGTCTTTGGCGGTGAATCAACTTCCGGCACGTTCGACGAAACCGAGTCCTATGATCCCGTGACGGATGCATGGAGTACGTGGGCCCCTATGCCTACGGCCCGCCATGGCCTCGGCGCGGCAGTACTCGGGCGAACCATCTACGTGCTCTCAGGTGGCCCTACGCCCGGAGGGTCGTTCTCTTCTGTCAACGAAGCCTTTAAACCGTAAGCGCGGGACACGGTCTGCTTCGGGGGGCTTAGAATCTGTTACTTAGTCAATTCCACAGCGGAAACGGGTAAAGGGGTCAAGCTGAGCTACTCTGGGTTTAACGGACACCTATCAGTCGTATTCCGAAAAATTGGAGACGCGCCAACGGTCTCCTTCTTTGCGCGCGAAAATGAGCCACTTCCGGGTGAACACGGGGGCGTCCTCTGCCCGGATCGTACCCTCATAGAGGAAAGAGGCGCGTTGTTTCGCCTCTTTTTTTTTCAGGAGCCGATAGTGGATGCGGGGCTTGCGCGTAGAGGCGTCGATGGCTTGGCCGGAGGTTAGACGAAGCTCCTCGTTGATTTTCTCCAAGGCAAGGCCGACGGTATATTCTTTCGCTTTCTGAAGATTGATGTTTACGTAGTGTTGATCGACAAACGCCTCTACGAGCCCCTGTGCGGTACGAAGGTCTCTACTGCACGAGCCGATGAAGGCTGCCAGTAAACAAAGAGGCAAGGTCAGCCCGCCAAACAAGTTTTTCATAAGCTCTTCACTGAAGATAATGAGCGATCCAGTCGATGGACTCTCTTAACGCTCCGTCCAGCTGGGAGCCGTTTGAGAATCGGTGGTCGGACCCAGGCAAGATATGAATTTGCTTCGGGCCCCCGAGTTGATGGTAGAGGTCGTAGGCATCTGTAACCGGGACTGTTTCATCGGTATCGCCGTGAATGATGGACACGGGACAAGTAATTTTCTTGGCCGTCTCCGTGAGATCGAGTCTCTTCAGGTCTTCGAAGAGCGAGATGTTGATCCGTCTGCCATGATAGGTAGTAAACCCCACCTGCTGCCACTGTTTCAGCTCCTCTGAGGTGAGGAGGCGCTCCGTGATTTTTTCAGGATGGAAAGGAGCCGCGACGGTAACCAGGGCAGCCACCCTGGTTTCCTGAGCGGCAAAGAGGAGAGCAACCGTCCCTCCCATGCTGGAGCCTAGGATACTGATCTTGCTGACGTGATATCCAAGGAGGAAGTTAAAGGCTGCCTTCAGGTCGTCGACCTCACTGCTGTACGTGATTTCCTCGAATTTGCCGCTTGATTCCCCGGCGTACGCGAAATCAAATCGCAAGACCAGGAAACCCCTTCTGGCAAGGGTTCGGCTTAGGGAAATAAGCTTCTCCGTCTCCTTGCTGGATTCCATTCCGTGACAGAGTATTGCCGCCAGGGGGGTTTGACTTCCTGCAGGCTGATGGAGGATGCCGATCAGGGTTTCTCCTCGGTTGTTGGAAAAGGAGACTCGCTGTTCGCGCTCCATATCAAACTCTATACATCAAAAAAGTATCTTTCCCAAGAGTTTGGTCATGCCTGAGCTATAACAATTTTGATGCGCTCCTAAAAGGTTTTATAGACCAATATTGTTTTCAAAAAAGCCATGTTGTGTTACAGTAAAAAAGTTTACTGGAAGCTATGGAGTTGGAGCATTTAATAGAGCAATATGGAGTTTTTCTCCGTGTCGAACGTAATCTCTCTCATCACACGCGGAGAAATTACCTAAGTGACCTCAGACAATTCCAGCAATTCCTGATACAAAAGGAGCTCTGCCAGGATAAGGAAAAAAGGCTTGACCTCGAAGCGGTAGATCTCCATGTGGTTCGGGCCTATCTCGGGGCTTTGGCGAAAGGCTGCCGGAAAAGCTCTGTCAGTAGGAAACTTGCTGCCCTTAAGGGTTTTTTTCGATATCTGGTGAAGGAACGGCATATGGCGCGTAATCCGCTCTTGACTGTAGCCAGCCCAAAGCAGGAGAAACAACTGCCGGCTTTTCTCTCGGTGGATGATGTGTTTCGTTTGCTGGGCGGTGTTCAAGGTGTTCGTGCTCTGGAGGTTCGTGATCGCGCTATCTTGGAGGTTTTATATTCTACGGGAGTTCGTGTAAGTGAGTTGGTTGGCATGAACTGGAACAGCATTGACTTTCCGCTGGGTATTATTAGAGTTTTTGGGAAAGGTTCGAAGGAAAGGATTATCCCCATCGGTGAGGTGGCACTTCAGGCGCTTCGGGAATACGGCGTCGAGCAGGGGACGAAATGGAGTCGCGCGGCAACAGGAGAGGCTCCGGTTTTTTTGAACCGCAGAGGCGAGCGGATAACAACCCGGAGTGTGGCCAGAATCGTTGAGAAATACATACGGGCTACGGGAATCCAGGTCCGAATGGGACCGCATGGACTACGGCACACCTTTGCAACCCATCTCCTGAACAATGGCGCAGACCTACGAGTGATTCAGGAAATGCTGGGTCATGTCAGTCTCTCCACCACTCAACGGTACACCCATGTGAATTTGGAACAGCTAACAGTGGTGTATGATCATGCCCATCCGCGGGCGTAGAGAAAGGTTATTGATAACAGAGTGCGGGCAGCAAAGGCGAAGGTGGATCGTTCCTACTTGCCTTGTGCCGGAAGGCTGTTGCCTGCTATGAGCTAAGATATGTTTCAAGGTACGACGATACTGGCGGTCCGGCGGGGAGGGAAGGTTGTGGTAACAGGAGATGGGCAGGTCAGTCTTGGGCAGACCGTGCTGAAGCACACGGCCCGTAAGGTACGTAAGCTCTACCACGATCGGGTTATTGTAGGCTTTGCCGGGGCCACAGCGGATGCCTTTACACTCTTTGAGAAGTTTGAGACTAAACTGGAGGAGTTTAATGGTAATCTCAAACGGTCAGCTGTGGAGCTGGCGAAAGACTGGCGCACGGATCGGGTATTGAGAAGACTAGAGGCTTTATTGATCGTTGCAGATGTGGAGGATTCCCTGGTGATCTCGGGAAGCGGGGATGTCGTTGAGCCCGATGATGAAACCATCGCAATCGGGTCCGGGGGTAATTATGCCCTCGCAGCGGCCCGGGCGTTGATTAAGCATACGCCGATGGATGCGCGTGGAATAGCTGAGGAAGCGATGCGGGTCGCTGCAGAGATATGTGTTTATACGAACAATCAACTCACTGTGGAGGAGCTGCCATAGTACCGGTTCCATGGATTTCGTGTAATCGGGCTATTTGTCCTTAGGATTTCTGTGGGGTGCTCTCTCCGAGCGCACCGCGTTATAAGATTCCTTAGCCCGGTATGGCAACGTACGAGAAAAAGACAAAGCTTCAATAGAATGCAAAAATTATGAAAGATCAACGCAGACAAGAGTTAATGAAAACAGCTTCTCCGTCATCCCCTACTTCCGTGATGACGCCACGTGAGGTGCTGTCGGAACTGGATCGATATATCGTCGGGCAAAGGGAAGCAAAGCGTGCTGTGGCGATCGCGTTGCGTAACCGCTGGCGTCGGCAGCTGGTCCCGGAGGATCTTCGGGAGGAGATTGTCCCGAAAAACATCATCATGATTGGACCTACGGGGGTAGGTAAGACCGAGATATCCCGTCGGCTTGCTAAACTTGCCCAGGCTCCCTTTGTTAAAGTGGAGGCCTCTAAGTTTACTGAGGTAGGTTACGTGGGGAGAGACGTAGAGTCCCTCATCCGAGACCTGACGGATCTTGCCGTGAGCATGGTCAAAGAGGAGGAGAGACAAAAGGTGCAACTCAGGGCCAAAGAGATTGCAGAGGAGAGGATACTTGATCTGCTGTTGCCGTCTCCGCAGACGAGTCAAGCGAAGGGAGAAGCTGGAGAGACCGAAAAAGGTCAGGGAACAAGGGATAAGCTCAAAAAGCTGCTCCGGGATGGGAAACTCAATGATCGTTTCGTAGAGATCGAGATGACCCATGCGGTTGTGCCCATGGTCGAGGTTCTCACTCCCCAGGGGATGGAGGGCATGGAGTTTAATTTGAAAGAGATGTTTTCTAATCTCCTCCCGAAACGGACAAAGAAAAAAACTGTGAAAATCCCTGAGGCCATGGAACTTTTAGTCCAGGAAGAGGCAGGCAAGTTAATTGATATGGATAAGGTGATCGCCGAGGCAATTCGAAGGGTGGAACAATCGGGGATCGTATTCCTTGACGAAATCGACAAAATCGCAGGTCGGGAGTCGGCCCATGGCCCTGATGTTTCACGAGAGGGAGTTCAGAGGGACCTGCTCCCCATTGTAGAAGGCTCAACGGTCAACACAAAATACGGATTGGTCAGGACGGATCATATTCTGTTTATCGCGTCTGGAGCCTTTCATAGCTCCAAGCCCTCGGACTTGATCCCTGAGTTTCAAGGTCGCTTCCCGATCCGCGTGGAACTCAGTTCTTTGGGGAAAGCGGACTTTGTCCGAATCCTGACGGAGCCGAAAAATGCATTGATCAAGCAATATACGGCCTTGCTGAAAACCGAGGGTGTCCACCTCTCTTTCCGTGAAGATGCTATAGAAGAGATCTCCCGGATCGCAGCTCAGGTGAACGAAAGGGCCGAAAACATCGGAGCGCGGCGGCTTCATACGATCATGGAAAAATTGCTAGATGAGATTTCGTATGTTGCGCCGGAGATGCAGGAAAAAGAAGTTGTCATTGACGCCCAGTATGTGCGGGATCGCCTCACCCCTATAGTGAAGGACGAGGATCTGTCGCGGTATATTTTGTAACCTAGGGCGGAGCCATGGAAAGCTTCATTGGAAAGGCCGAAGTGCTGATGGAGGCGCTTCCCTATATTCGGCGCTTCTATGGTAAGACCTTCGTGCTCAAATATGGCGGAAGCGCTATGGTAGATGAGAAACTCAAGGCCAGCTTCGCTCAGGACGTGGTACTGCTTAAATATGTTGGGATCAATCCCGTGGTGGTACACGGTGGTGGTCCCCAGATTGACCGGACCCTAGAGAGGATGGGAATCGTGAGCCGTTATGTGCGGGGCATGCGGGTTACGGACCCTGAGACGGTGGACATTATTGAGATGGTTCTGGTGGGCAAGGTTAACAAAGAGATCGTCGGACTCATCAATCGACATGGGGGAATGGCAGTAGGGCTGAGCGGGAAAGATGGGCAGTTGATTGTGGCTCGCAAGATGTGTGTCGAGGTCCCTTCCAAGGGTAAGTTGCCTAAGCTCATGGATATCGGCATGGTGGGAGAGATTGTCGGCATTAATCCAACGGTGATCAATTCTTTGGACCAAAACAAACTGATCCCGGTTATTGCCCCGGTGGGTGTAGGAGAACAAGGGGAAACCTATAACATTAACGCCGATCTTGTGGCAGGTCAGATCGCAGAGGCCCTGAGGGCGGAGAAGCTCATCCTGTTGACTGATGTGGATGGAGTCAAGGATCGAACCGGTGGACTCTTAACCACGTTGAAAACTGAGCAGGCTCGTAAGCTTATACAAAGTGGAGTCGTGGGTGAAGGGATGATTCCGAAGGTAGAGTGCTGCATGGCAGCCCTTAAGGGAGGCGTGGGGAAAACCCATATTCTTGACGGCCGAATCCGGCACGCCGTTCTCCTGGAGATCTTTACGAAGGCAGGGGTGGGAACCGAGGTTGTCCGGACGTAGCTCATGAAAACCCGAGAGATTCTTAAACTCACCGATAAGTACGTTGCTCATACCTATGCACGCTTTCCCATAGCCCTGGACCGGGGTAGAGGGGTTCGGGTCTGGGACGCAGAAGGCAACGAATATCTCGATTTTGTTGCCGGCATAGCGGTTAACAGTTTGGGCCACGGCCACCCCGCAGTGGTCCGTGCGATACGGCAGCAGGCACGGAAGCTAATCCACGTGTCCAATCTTTATCATATTGCTCCGCAGGCGGAGCTGGCCCGAGAGCTCTGTCGCCATTCCTTTGCGGACCGAGTTTTTTTTTGTAATAGCGGGGCAGAGGCTAATGAAGCGGCTTTTAAACTAGCCCGGAGGTATGGCGTTGGATGGCTGGGGGGGAAGTATGAGATCCTCTCAGCCCAGAACTCTTTTCACGGTAGGACCCTGGCGACATTGACGGCAACGGGACAAGAAAAGGTTCGTGCCGGATATGATCCTTTGCCTCCAGGCTTCCGGCAGGTTCCCTATGATGACCTCGGCGCCATGGAGCGGGCAATCGACCGGAGGACTGTGGGGATCCTTGTGGAACCGATCCAGGGTGAAGGGGGGGTAATTGTTCCTGGCAAGGGCTATCTTCAAGGATTGCGGGAACTCTGTGATAGGAGAGGACTACTCCTCATTTTTGATGAGGTCCAGGTGGGGATGGGGCGAACGGGCAAACTGTTTGCTTATGAACATTTTGGTGTGGCTCCGGACATCATGACTCTGGCGAAGGCCTTGGGGGGGGGGCTGCCCGTAGGGGCAATGCTGGCGAGAGAAAAGGTGGCGGGGAGCTTTGTGCCCGGGGCACATGCCTCCACCTTTGGGGGAAATCCTTTGGTTTGTGCAGTTGGCCTGGCGGTTCTCAAGACCCTTCTCCGAGGTGGTGTGTTGAAAAACTGTATCAGGATGGGAAGGCTTCTTTTCAACGGCCTGGAGGCGCTTAAGGACAGCTTCCCCTCCATCCGAGAGGTGCGTGGAAAGGGTCTCATTTTAGGGGTAGAGCTGGAGCACGAGGGAAAGAGGTTCGTGGAAGCCTGCTTGAAAGCCGGCCTGCTGATCAACTGTACTGGCGGCAACGTCCTGCGTTTTCTTCCTCCGTTGACGATCGGAGAAAAGGACGTTCGGCGTAGTTTGGCTATTTTAGAGCAAGTCCTTGCTCGCGGGTAGTCCAGCGTTTAGTTGCCTGAATCTTCTTAGCTAATGGAAAAGAGAGATCTTCTGAGTTTGAGGGACGTTACCCGAGGAGAGA
>JBHHYU010000077.1:0-15055 GCA_046757725.1 Binatia bacterium | reverse complement strand
CAGGGGGTTGCTCCTTCCGCTACTCTCGGCACGATTTTTAAGCTAACGGACTAACACAAGCGATACAAACCATACTCTCTATATCACGGCAGGGGTGGCTTGCGGTTAGTCCACTGGGCTGCCCGTTCATAAGCGTGTGCAACCTGAAAGAGCCGGCCCTCCTGAAAAGGCCCAGCTACGATCTGCAGGCCGATGGGGAGGCCCGACGCAGAAAAGCCGCAACACACGGTGAGCGCCGGGAGTCCGGTGGTGTTGAAGGGAAATGTGCTCAACCCCCAGAGACTCCCCCACGATTGCCTCAACGCTATCTTCTCACCCCGCACCTTAATATAGCCCCGCTTGCATTCACTGATGGTAGGAGCAGGGATCGATACCGGAGTAATTATGACCTGCACCTGCTCGAATGCCTCGTCAAACTCATGGCAAATGATTCGTCTCGCCCTTTGGGCATTCACGTAGGTCGAGGCTGGAATCATGAGAGCGTGAATATGCCTGTACAGCAACTCCGGACTGTAATCTCGTGGCCTTGTTCTCAAATAACGTTCGTGAGCCGTGACATTCTCTACTCGGCTGGTACAACTCTGGACAGCCGGGATGCAATCCATATGGGGAATCGATACTTCCTCTAATCTGATTCCAAGCAACTCCAGTAGATGGAGGGCTTCCGCAAAAATCTTCCCCGTATCACCGATCATAAGGTCGTCGAAATACCCCCTGATTAGACCCGCTCTTAAACCATTGATTTTCTTTCCAATGCTTTTCGAGTAGTCGGGAACCGGTTCATCCGAACTCAACGGATCTTTCGGGTCATATCCCGCTATGACCTTTAAAACAGTGGCGGAATCCTCCACCGTCTTGCTGAGGACGCCGAAGTGATTTGTGGAATATCCCCCGGTCCCGGGGACTCCACCGAAACAGCTTACCCTCCCATAGGTTGCCTTCAGACCCACCGTACCACACATGGCCGCGGGATTTCTGACCGACCCGGCATTGTCCGTGCCAATAGATCCCAAACAGAGGTCGGCAGCAACCGCGGCGGCAGAACCACCGCTCGATCCCCCGGAAATCCTCTTCCTGTCCCATGGATTATGAGTGGTACCAAAATAGGGGTTGATCGTCGTGCCACCACTTGCCCATTCGTGCATATTGGTCTTTCCCAGAATAACCGCTCCAGCCGCTTTAAGTCTTGCCACGACAGTAGCATCAAAATCCGGTTCCCAGTCCGCCAAGATCTTTGAACCGGCTGTCGTTCTAATTCCGTTGGTCGCCAGATTGTCTTTTATAGAGAACGGTATTCCATGAAGCGGCCCACGGTATCTACCGTCCTTGATTTCTTTTTCAGCTGCTTCAGCGTCTGCCAAAGCTTGTTCTTCCGTCAAGGTTACGTAGGCATTGAGAATAGGATTCAAGCGTCTGATTCTCTCCAGATACGACTTGATTAACTCTACCGGAGAAATCCTTCCACGCCTTATTTGCCGAGAGAGAGAAGCGATAGTGACGTCTTCGAGGTCTAGGTTCTTCACTTTCCTAAATTCTTAGTCCTTCTTAACGTTTTTTGCCGTCGTATCCACTTTCATAATTGGGGTGACTCCGGTGAGATCGATCTCCCCAAGACACTTGAATACTCGGTTCGCAGCCTCCGCCTGGCGAGTAATTTTTTGTACCTCGTTAGGACTCAGTTCGAACCCATAGTCGGAGTTTAATTTCCAAACGATTTCTTCCATAACTTATCTCCTTTTCCAGCCCGTCTTGTTGTCGGGTTGGCTCGGCTTCCTTCTGCCAAAGACCAAACGAGAAATCAAGTCTCAAAGTATTAGGACCGGGGTCAATCCAATAATGGTCTAACCTTATACATACGGAAATAACTGAAACATCGCACTATTATCAAATCTAAGCAAAGATGGAAGAAATCAACTAGAGACTTCTCACCCGGTGGCCACCCGAAGGCTCGAGAAAAAAAGTAGACAACCGTCCGTTTTCGATTTAGGATGGGATCGAATTAAAGAAAGATTTTGACATCTAAAGTAAGATCAAGTAAACACTGGAAATATTTTGTAGGTTAGACTAACGTGCTTGCAATCTGCAGATATCTCGTCAATTCATAGGGTTACTACGGAGCGAGGATCATTGTGGAATCGCAGGTCGCCGGTATAAGGCGAAGCAATCAAAGTGGGCTACGAGTCAGCAGACACCATGCGCCACAAAACCAGGAAAAGAAAGCGAGGGATTGCCATGGAATCGGAGCTGCAAAATGACAAAGCGCTATGCGAACACCTCGGACTGATAACCAGCGAAATACTGAAAATAAGGGAAGAGCTTCAGAAGATCGCCTCTCGCGAGGCCGACTTGAAAAACTTGTTTGCCGAAGCGGCGAACATTAAGGAAAGTCTTGAGGAGCGGGTAACCGGGCTTGAGTCCCTGATTAAGAAAGCAGCAGCCTTGGCCCTCACCGAGGTTAATGCGAGTCAGGAGCTCAAAGCACACTTCGAAGCTGAAACTGTGGCTCTCCAAACCCAACTTGCCGAGCAGGAGGATATTCTCCACACGAGAGATGCCGCTTTCGAAGAATTAAAGAAAACCTTGGAAGACAAAAACAACGATCTCCAGTTAAAGATCACGGAGAAGGCCAAGCTCCTGGAGCTTCGCGAAACTGTTCTTGAAGATCTCAAGTCAACAACGGGGGCTCTGAACACGCTTACCGAGGACCTGGAATCCTTCAAGGAAGAACGGATCATCTCTCTCCAAGCCTCCCAGCAGCAGGTAGAAAACTTCGAAGCAAGTAAGCTCAAAGATAAGGAAATGAAGGAGCTGGAAGCTCGTATGGCCGCGGAGATCCGAGGGCTTAAAAACAAGATCCAAGAAAAAAACGTGGTCCTTAGGGCGAGAGAGTTGGAAATTAAAATGGTCAAACAGACCATGGGGGCGAGGATTGATGAGCTACAAACACTCACCAATCCAGAGGCACCACGGAAGAGAAGATCGCCCCGTTTGGTATCGTTCTTCACTGCCGGCGGAAAGAAGAATTAGGCTTTATTATTTGCCAGCGGTACCCGGCATAGCGTGAAATCCGGCCCCGTAAGGTATGACCGACTTTACAACCACCCAGGTAATAAATCTCCCCTAAGAACCGCGTGCGTCCTCGAGTGTTCCTGAGTCCGTCCCAGACAGAAAATGATGACCCCTTTAGAAAGTTTGGCGGTTACCTTCGCCGTTGTTATCCTTTTGAAAGTGATGATGCTTGCGGTACAGCATTTCCCCAGTCGGCAAATAGACCCATCATCGATGGATACTAATGCTTGGTTTTCCAGCAAGCCAGGTTGAGCTTCTTTTTAAGTGGCCCCGGTAGTTGATCTCTACTCGTCCAGGTGCGTTGCCTTCATGTGCCGATCAATGGTTGTATACCCCTTCCACTGATGTGCCATCCAGTAACGGATGCCATATTCAAATCTGAGCTCCTTCATGTTCGTATCACTTGGATTAAAATGCTGGTGATGGAACATACCCGGTGGTACGTGAACAGCGTCACCTTGGACCCAATCATACCTCTTACCTCCAATCTCTGAGTAGCCATTGCCCTGAAGAGCATACAGGTAGGCCTCCGGGTGAGCATGGCTGTGACTCTTAGAATGAGGCAGATCTACAAAGATCGAGCTGATCGCTACCGACGTGGCCTTGAATCCATTCCGGCTACCGTTCCTGCCCATTAGAAAGTATGTCGCACCATGCTTGGTCTCACCGGATAGTTCAAATTGGTCTTCATGCATAGCGACCCGGCGCCCGTCGGTAGGCCAGTATTGGGACTCCTCAGGCGCCGCTTTACTAAGCGCCGCCCCGTCGTTTTCTCCTGCGTCTTCGATCTGCTCTAGACGCCCCATATAAATAGATGCCTCAAGCGGCCAAGCCAGACCTGACAGATAGCTGACCGGCTCACTGCCGGTATTGAAGAGCTGATGCTGTGAGCGATAGGGAATATGGAAGATGGTGCCACGCCGGAAATCGTAGCGCCGGCTGTCCAACAACATAAAACCTTCGCCTTGCTCAACGTAGATTGCCTCTTCCCCATGGGAATGCTTGCCGCTATGCCAGCCCACCGGAATCTCGGCCTTCATCAGTAGACTTCCCCCAGTGGGGAATCCGGTCTCCGGTGCGATCATGAGAGCTGCCCTGTTGTCCTGACAGGTGCGCACCCATTTCAGCTCTTTGCCCTTTGCTACTCTTGGGGCTTCGGACACCGTTTTTTCAATATGGTCTGACTCCGACAACCAAGCCTGGTAAAAATCCTGCATATCTCCTCCTTTTTTTCCCGATGTAGAACTGTTAACACCACGGAGTCACAGATTCCACTTGCCCGAAGGCAAGCAGCTCAGCACACCATGTGCTGCATGACCTGACTCTACGACTCCGCGATAACGTTGCCACCCAGGATTCCGACATCCCCGTTGGGCTAGTGGTTAGATTCAGAATCCCATTGAAATTATCCGAATTCACAACTGGTTTTCAACGGCTTGAATCGTAAGACATAAAAACATGGCTTTGGGTAGGACCCGCCGTCCAACCACACGAACGTGCGCACTGGTACCATTGGGTTCAGGCTATCCACCGAACCCAAATAAAATAAAGCGCAAAAGCACTCGAAAATGAGATCCCTGCCCAACTATAGAGGATCATGCCTTTACCGGGAATGTATGCTTGCGGCATTTCCTTACCGAGAATTGCACGGTGGTTCAACCAGGCGAGTAGCGGCGCCGTAAGAAAGGAGAGGATGGTCGCGAGGTCCACCAGAGAAGTCAGAGATTTCAGCAAAAATGCAATAATAATGATCGCACCCACCGCCAGCACAGCTAGTGACCACCAGTAGACTTCCCGGCTGAGGGTCGACGGCCGGTCCGGCACTTCGGCTTCGATGAATCGGGAAACCAACGTCGCAATGGCACGTGGAAAGCCGTCGATCACGGCAAGGGTCGTTGAGAACATTACCGTAGAGGCCGCTAGAGCAATAAGGGGTTTGCTCCAGGATCCCAGGTTATCCGTGTATAGGGTAATCACCTGATTTGCAAAACCACCCGCGGATTGGGGAAACTTCATACCCGAGTTGAACATCACCCCGGCTCCCATGAAAACGAAGCACAAGGCTAGGACCATCGTCAGAGAATAGCCAATATTAAAATCCAGTAGCGCCTCTTTGACGGTTGATGCGTATCGCGTCTCGCGCCGGCGCGCCAGCGTCCACAGGGAATGCCAGATTGAGATATCAAAAGCCGAAGGCATCCAGCCCACCAACGCAACCATAAACATGATGGTTTTCGGCTCGGAAAAAAATCCGATTTCAGGAAACAGGCGCACTGTCGACCAGTCGACTCTGGGTAAGACTAAGGTGGCGGCCACGAGAGTCGAAGTTGTGAGCACGAACACTACACCCTTGACAATTTTATCCAGCCACTTGTAGTGGCCAATAAACAACACGGCTGCACAGGTTAGATTGAGAATCACAGAGAGCAATACCACGGCCGGACGACCAGTGTAACCCAGCAGAGCAACAAACAGTGCAGCGGTCACAAGTGTAACGGCCGCCTGGATTGTGAACATGGTCCCCACGGTGAGGATACCGTACAAAACAAGCGCCCACCTTCCCCGGCGTCGGTACCCCTCCAACAGGCTGGTCCCGGTAGCGGCAGCGTACCGCGGTCCAAATGAAAATGCGGGATACTTGAAGACATTTGCAATGATCACTAGGCCAAGTAGACCGAGGCCAAAACTTGCCCCTGCACGCGTAGACTGCACGAGGTGAGAAACACCCACTGCGGCTCCGGCCCAGAGAAGACCCGGTCCCAACGCCTTAAAAAAGTTTCTTTGATCCCGTTTGACCATGGTAGGACAGCGCGCTAAAGCCCGTCCTGCAAGCAAGTGCGAACAACCCCCCTATATGTAGAACAAACGGAGAGCAAGCCTATTGTATTTTTCCCCATTCCTCGGCATACCTCTTTGCCAGCTTCGGACAGTCCAGAATGAGAAGATTTTCCCAGTTGGTCTCAGCTCTTAAGGTCCAGTTGTAGGACCCCGTTATGACTATCCTCTCATCGATCACGGCAAATTTATTGTGATTTCTGCCGGTGGGGGCGACCGCTTGCACCTTGACCCCTGATTTCTCGAGAAGTTGAATGATTCGCCTTGTGCGTTTTTTACGGGTCTTTGAGTTATCGATTTTAACTCTTACCTTTACGCGGCGCCGCGCCAGCTTCACAAGCTCCTGCGCAAAGACCTCGTTATTAAAACCGTAAAGTGCTACAAACAGTGTGGATCGCGTCCGGTGAAGCGCATTCTCTAGGGCCTCACCGATACTCCCCCGGCTGGAGAACTTAACCCTAACCTCGCAGGTTACGGCCTCATCGGCATCACTCAACGGTGCCCATAGGACGACGATCGCTAAAAGTGATAACAGGTAGATTTGTTTCTGCATCTTCGCTGGTCCTGTGAGACCTATACAATAATAGAGCCACAGGGTAGCAGCCTTTCGGGGTGTAATCCAGAACGCATTAATCTGTTTCACCTACAAACCGTGAGGCTTTAACTTCAGCCCTTGTTAGGTTAAAGTCGAAATCGTGCGATTGATCGTTGACCCGTCGTTTTCATTGTACAAAATCGTATTCCGAGAACAAACGTTTGTTTCCTGGATCCTCTGAAGATAAAAGCCACGGTTTCTCAAATGAGATAATTTAAGATCACCAAGGAGACTCATAATGTCCTTACCGATTTCCAAATGCATTGCAGCGGGATTTGCTGGATTGGCAAGTCTCACAGCCGTGGGGCTACGCGGCCGGAGAAAGGAAAACAAATCTCTTAAATCGGATCGCGAACCTTCCCCTGGACCTCAGCGATTGCTATTTAGAGAATTTATCGAACGATATTTTTCGACAGTGTCGACCGATCGTACCCAGGTGCGGGTGCAAAGGGTCGCGGTCCCCCAAAGGAAAACCCACCGGTGGATAGAGAGCCTGAATACAATCTTTTTTCCCTTATGTACGGTAGCTCTCGGTGTCTCCTTTTTTTTTAACCCCTATGGACTCATACGGTTTCTTTCCATTTCAGGGATGATCGGTTTCGGAACTAACTGGGTGGCTATAACCATGCTATTTCGCCCTCGACATAAACATCTCCTGCTTCCCCAGGGATTAGTCCCGAAACGGCGCAAGGAAATCATTGAGACGATGGCCGAGACGGTGACTACAAACCTTATCAGTGAAGAGATTATCAAAACTCAGCTAGAAGAGAGCAGGTCGATATCAACGATCACGGCAGACTTTAGAAATCAGCTCCATGCATTGATTGAGCAGGAGGCCTTTCGAGATGACCTCAGGGCAATGATTGAAACTTATATGCGCGAGTTTGTGAAATCACCGGAGTACAGAGACCGGTTTGTCCGATTCCTGGATACGTTGTTGGACCGCATGAGTCTCAGTAGCCCGGTTGGCCGAATCGTCACCTGGAGCAAGCCCATTTGGAAGGATTCTGCACTGGATGAGATCGACAAGTGGATTGAAAACGATCTCCCTAACCTTTTAAATAAGAACTTAGATTCACTCGATGAGCACTTGGCGGAACTTCCCCGCTATGTAGAGCAGCAAAGCGAACTGATCGAGCAGTGGCTGACAAATACGGTTATCTACGCTCTAAGACGGTTGGATATTAAAAAAACTATTTTGAAACAGCTCGGCGCATACGATGAGGAGAAAATCGAGAAAATGATTAAGGACGCATCCAACGACCAGTTGCGCTATATTACCTTGCTGGGGGGGATTCTTGGGGTCCTCGGGGGATTCGTCTTCTGGAATCCCGTTGCCCTCCTCTGGCTTGCAGGAGGTGGCATGGTAATAGCGGCCGCAGATAGGCTACTTACGCCTTCCCTGCCCCGAGATGTCGGGAACGCATAACAAGCCTTCCTTCAGATTTAATCCCGGAAGGTATTATACAACCAAGCGAACACAAGCCCTCCGACTGCTCCATCGGCAAGCGCATAGAATGTCCCTATGATGATGCTATTGGGGGTTCCTAGCGCCTTATACCCGGGATAGAGAGAGTCCACCAGTTCCAGGAAGGGTTTACCATACGGTGGCCAAAGGTAGTTGGCGACAGAGACAAAAAGAAAAGAAAAAGCCCAAAAAAGAGCCGCCGTGATAGTTAATGAACGGACAGAAAGCCTCATCATTGCCTCCTTTCCATCATTGAATTTTTGGCTGAACCCGTAACTACGTGAGAACTATAACACTTACGCGCCTCTGTTCAAGGACCTAGTGCCCAAAACCTTTCACTTCCCGTTACAACCCTACCTGCCTTCCGTATAGCTGGCTCCACAGCTATAACCGAGGCACCCTCGCCAGTTATTCCTAAGGCGATGGCCCTACCGAATCTTGCCCCGCACCTGTGCTGCGATAAACGCGACACGCCCGTTACATCGGCCTTTCATGGGTCATTTCATAGTTCACCTATTACATAGAATAGAAAAGTACAACCTCCTAACTTTATTAATCTTATCCAAGCCGACAACCTTAATTTGATCAGTCTTAAAACCGCCGCTTCTTTACCCCATTGCCTGACCAAAGAATCATAGTCTTTTCCTAAGGAGCCTACCTTACATGGAAAGGCAAAAAGGAACACCCCGAATTGGGATCGCTTTTCTATCTCCCTCTATAGCCCCACTGGGGAGAACTCTTGTGTCGGCCTGGACAATCCAGAGCTCTTTGCCCTATAGTTGTCCCGCTATGCAAAAACGAGCAGTTCCTCAGATCATTTCTCCAAGCCAACGTAAGCTTTGGCATCCTACGGGTACATCCATCTGGACCGTCAACACCAACCACTCCGAGCGAGAACCTGCCCTTTTGTTTTTAAGGACCCTCCTCGATCAACCCCGGTGGCTGGAAACCCACTATCTTTACGACGAGGTCGGCTCCGAATTGTTCGAGCAGATATGTGAGCTTCCGGAATATTATCTGACCCGCACGGAAGACTCGATCCTGGCTGCGAGTGCGGCACAGATCATCGCCCAAGCCTCCGTACAGTGCATTGTAGAGCTGGGCGCAGGTTATTCAAAAAAAACCTTGCACCTGTTACGGGAACAAGTTCGTCAAAGGCAAGCAGGAATATTCGCTCCCATCGACGTCAGTGTAACGGGATTAACGGTGTCCAGGAAGATCATCCGGCAACAGTTTCCTCAGTTGACCTTTCAGGGGTTACATGCGCGTTATGAAGATGGGATATCCAGTATCGAGAAACATTTGCCTACTCTGTTTGTATTCTTAGGGAGTACGCTTGGCAATTTTAACCGCTCTCAATTCATCCATTTTTTTCATCATCTCTCGCTCGCTATGGGTCCTCGAGACTTTCTTTTATTAGGAGTAGATAGGGTTAAAGAAGCAGAGATCTTGGAAAAGGCCTACAATGACGCACAAGGGGTAACGGCCCATTTTATCTTAAACGTCTTCCAAAACATCAACCGACTTTTTAAAAGCAACTTTGACCCCGCTGGTATCCGGTACCACTCCTCTTATAACCCGGAGTGGCAGCAGATCGAAATGCATGCTGTCTCAAATCGCACCCAGACCATCCATTTTCCAACCTTAGCAGCAACCTTCGATTGGGAAAAAGAAGAGAGGATCCTGGTCGAGATCAGCCGTAAGTTTGAGCCTGTGAGACTCCAGAATCAGCTTCGGTGCTTTGGATTAAAACCCGTTGCCGATTTTACGGACTCCAACAAATGGTTTTCCGTTCTCCTGTTTCAGAGATCCGAGTACGGTTCAGCTTGACACGGGGACGGGACGGAACGTTGAAATATCCACTCGTTGCTTGACCAGTCCGCCTTGTGATTCTTCCTTTCCTGTGCCAGATTTGATTTCTTATGTCGGCAAGCACCTTTCAGCGGCGGGGAGTAGTTGAGGGGTTTTTTGGGCCTTTGTGGAGCATGTCGCACCGAGCCTCTCTTTTCGAATTCGGGGTCAACAGGGGTTTGAACACCTACCTTTACGCTCCCAAAGACGATCCCTACCACCGCGAACACTGGAGAGAGCCCTATCCTGAAATCCAATGGAAAGAACTTCTCAACCTCATTCACTTGGCCCATCAGTACCGAATCGACTTTGTTTACGGATTCCATCCTGGGAAAGGGCTCCGCTTTACCTCCCAGGAACCTTTCCGGCACCTTTTTGCAAAGGCAGCGCGATTTTATGAAGCCGGGGTCCGTACCTTTGCCGTTCTCTTCGATGACATTCCTTCACGGTTGGAACATCCGAAAGATCTAAAGTATTTTGCCGGGAGTCTAGCCCAGGCGGAGGGTGTTTGGCTGGATCGAGTCTTGGCACAACAACCGAAAGGCTGGAGGAACGTGGAATGGTGGATCTGCCCATCCTACTATACAGAAGATCCGCTTCTTGCCCGGAGTTTTGGCTCCTTCGAGCCATCGTTTCTTGAAACCCTCGCTCGTCACCTACCTCCAACCGTCGCCTGTTTCTGGACTGGCCCCTCAGTTGTCTCCAAGAAAATCAGCCTGGCTCATGTCCGAAAAGTAGCCTGCCGCATCAGACAACCGTTGATTCTTTGGGACAATTACCCGGTCAACGATCTTTCCATGAGTCAGGAGATGCACCTCAATCCCCTGACCGGACGCGACCCTCGATTACCCGAAAAGGTGTACGGCTATTTAAACAATCCTCTATTGCAGGAAACCCTCAGCTTTGTTCCCCTCGCCACATGTTTCGATTATGCCTTGAACCCTGTCGAATATGACCCTGAAAGAAGTTGGCAACGGGTCATCAGAGAACAATTCGGCGATGGCACCATTCCCCACTGGACCGCCATTCGCAAATTTTGTAACCTCACAAACCGCTTAAAGGACAAGAGGCGGCACTTAACAGTATCGGCCACCATGCGTACCGCCCTTACCAGGGCATATCACTATCTTTGTGAGAATCAGGGACGTTCGTGGGTCCGGGAATTTCGCCCCTGGTTGCTTCTGCTGGAAAACACGTTAAAAAACGATAGATAAACACATCGGCGGCAGAGGGTTTGGCGCCATGAGGATTCAAAAAGCGATAATGCGCTAACTCCCGATTTTTTACACCTATCGTCTCTATATCCTTGATACTTGATGCCGAGTGTCGTAAGAATTAGCGAGCTATGAGTAGAGTAGATCGATATCCTCTGTCCAAGCTCATTCAACCTGTTAGCGTCTTAGCACCTAGTTCGGTTCCTATCTTGGCTAATCAAGACCGCACAAACAGAGTGGCGGCGTGATGCGGTTTCAGAACACTCGGGACATTTAGAAACACTCCAGCACAGCTTTCACCCCATATGAGCATGCATATTAAGCTGATCACTCCGGCCCCGCCTGATACGTTAAACGGCAACCGCGTAACAGCTATGAGGTGGGCACGCATGTTGCGGCAACTTGGACATCGCCTTGTCATCGAACAGCACTACAATGGCGGCAGCTGTGATCTCATGATTGCTCTGCACGCGCTCCGGAGCTTTGATTCTATCCACCGTTTCCGGGAACAGCGTCCCAAAGCGCCTCTTATCGTTGTCCTAACCGGGACTGACCTCTACCGTGATATCCGGACGAATCCAAATGCCCAACAGTCGCTCAAACTCGCAACGCGGCTCGTCGTTCTCCAATCCATGGGACTCGAAGAACTCCCGAGACAACACCACCCTATAACCCGCGTCATTTACCAATCCGCCGAACCGGCAAATGGAGGGGAATTTCATACAGGAAATGGCTTTAAGGTATGTGTAATCGGTCACTTGCGCTTAGAAAAAGACCCTCTGCGCACTGCCATGGCTGTTCGCCACCTCCCCACCTCATCCCGGCTACAGGTATCTCATATCGGTCGAGCCCTAAGTCACCACCTAAAGAAAAGGATATTGGCGGAAGTATCGCGCAATCCACGTTACCGCTGGCTCGGGGGATTGCCACACTGGAGGACACGAAAGATACTGGCCGGCAGTCATCTGATGGCACTCACCTCCCGAATCGAAGGAAGTTCCAATGTTCTATCCGAAGCCCTTGCATCATCCGTCCCCATCGTTGCGTCACGGATCCCAGGCTTGGTGGGCACATTGGGGAAAGATTATCCGGGCTATTTCTCGGTCGGGAACACTCATGAGCTGACTTGGCTTTTGCGAAGGGTTGAAACAGACCGGAAATTTTACAAACAGTTAAAAACCTCCTGCGCTCGCTTACGCCGACTAGTCACCCCCGAGCGGGAGCTTGCTTGCTGGAAACGATTGCTTAGCGAAGTATCTAAACAATAGGGAAGGTCTAGGCCGGGCCCCTGTCGTCACTCCTAAACCCTGTGAAACTCCCCTCTTTAAATCGACTCCAACGCATTCCCCGTCTCTCTATGCTCCGCTATCATGTGTGACAACCGCAATAACAACAGCAGCCCAGGTACGGCACTGAGTGTACAGAAGATGAAGAATCCCTCCCAACCCATGATCTGGGCTAGGAAACCTGTTGGCGCAGAGGCAATGACTCGCGGTACACCCATCAAGCTGGTCAGCAGCGCATACTGGGTCGCTGTAAATTTTTTGTTGGTCAGGCTTGCCATAAAAGCCACGTAGGCCGCCGTCCCCATACCACCACTCAAATTTTCAAAGGAGACTACCCCGGCAAGCCCAAACAGGGTGTACCCAATGTGAGCTAAGACCGAAAAGCCCGCCGTGGAAACGGCCTGGAGAATACCAAAGATCCATAGGGACCGATAGATGCCAAGCGACAACATCATGACGCCGCCCAGCAGATTGCCGCCTACGATAGCCCAAAACCCAAACAACTTCACTACAGTACCAATCTCTGTCTTCGAGAAACCTAGGTCCAGGTAAAACGGTATGGTCATTGCGCTGGCCATGGTATCTCCGATCTTGTAGAGAAGAATAAAAGCGAGTATCAACCAGGCCTCATGGCGCCCAAAAAAATCAGCAAAGGGCTCAAAGACGGCTTCCGTCATGTTTTTTGGCGTGCCCTCCGGTAAAGGTGGCTCATGAGCCCATAGTGTTGTTAAAACACCTACCGACATGCAGGCCGCCATAATGAGATAAACCATGGAGAAGGAAATATGATCAGCCAGAATCAATCCGCCTCCTGAGGCCAGAAGCATACCGACGCGGTAACCGTTTACATATAGAGATGAGCCCAATCCCAGTTCTTCGTCTGCCAGGTCCTCTCTACGATACGCATCCACGACAATATCCTGGCTCGCGCTGAAAAACGTCACACAGAATGCGACTAACGCCAGCAACCACGGTTCTTTAATAGGGTTTGTGAATCCAAGTCCCGCGATTGAGAACATCAGAGCAACCTGAATCACTAATAGCCATCCTCGGCGCCTACCCAAGAACGGCCGGCCAAAAAGGGCCAACGTAAACCGATCAACGAACGGCGCCCACAGGAACTTGAGCGTATAGGGAAGCCCTACCAGCGTCATCAAGCCGATAGTGGTCAGATCAACGCCTTCATCTTTCATCCAGGCCTGCAATACCGAGATTGTCAACAAGAGTGGGAGTCCGGAGGAAAACCCCATTAGCAGGGCAACGAACATTCGGCGACCGAAAACGACCCTGAGAATCGCTAGAATTGAGTTATACGATACCCGCTTTCTCGCTCCCATAGGCAATTCTCTCAAACTCAAACTAAAACTTTACTAGAGACACTTCTCGCTGCGGTTTACTGTCGGTAAAACGGACCTCATGAAGCCGAGCCTTAACCCGGCGACACATCTGTTTTCTTCATCTGTTCTTAATCGCCTGTTCATTGGCTCGTCAGATTCACGAACTAGTATAGCGGTCAGACGAAGCAAGTTAACGCGTCCGGTCGAACATCTTAAAGAGAGCTATGAAAACTCGCTGTAGAAGCCCGTGTAACGAGAAATTTACTGTTCCGTCACACTCTCGTAACACTTTTCTAATAACTTAATTGAGGAGGAATTCATAGTGAGTATGAAATCAGTTGCTTATCCCCTGACTGTTGGTGTTTTGCTGATAGCAGTTATCGCCAATGCTCAAATGGTCAAGATCGACGGCTCCAGTACGGTCTATCCCATCACGGAAGCCGTAGCAGAGGAGTTTCAGAAAGCCAATCCGCACATTCGCGTGACCGTGGGCATTTCAGGTACCGGTGGCGGCTTTAAAAAGTTCTGCCGTGGGGACACCGATATCAGTGACGCCTCACGTCCGATCAAAAAAGTGGAAATGGCGGTCTGCAAAAAGGCAGGCATCCAGTACATCGAGCTCCCGATCGCCTTTGATGCCTTAACGGTTGTGGTTCATCCAACCAACAGCTGGGCCGGAACCATCACCGTCAAGCAACTCAAAAGGATCTGGGAACCCAGGGCACAACAGAAGATTAATCGTTGGAATCAGGTTGTTCCATCCTGGCCCAGCCGGCCCCTTAACCTCTATGGGCCCGGTGTGGATTCGGGAACTTTCGACTATTTTACGGAAGCGGTCGTTGGGAAAGCCCAGGCTAGCCGCGGTGACTATACCGCCAGCGCGGATCCTAATGTATTGGTTCAAGGAGTTGCCAACGACCCAAACGCATTGGGTTTTTTCGGCTTTGCTTACTACATAGAAAATCGGAAGAAGCTAAAAGCCGTAGCGATCCATAACGGCAAGAAGGGGATCAAGCCATCGCGGAGAACCGTCGAAAACGGCAGCTACCAACCCTTTTCTCGCCCGATCTTCATTTATGTAAAGAACAGTGCGCTCAAAAAACCTGCTGTTAAACGGTTTATCGAGTTCTACCTCGACCAGGGAGGCTCACTTGCATCAGAGGTAGGTTATGTGAAGTTTACGCCCAAGACATACCATCAGGACCTGAAACGGCTTAGGGAAGAAAAAACCGGTACGGTTTTCGGCGGGAAGCCAGCCGTGGGACTCTCCATAGAGCAACTCATGAAGCGCGAGCTGATCCCTTAACCGGTAGGTAGAAAAAACAAGGGAAAACTATAATCAAAAAGGGAGGTAACACGCAATGCACACAATAGTTGGACAGGGAAGCAATCTAATTGAG
>JBHHYU010000076.1:0-15071 GCA_046757725.1 Binatia bacterium | reverse complement strand
GAGCAGCGCGGAGGCATCCCGGATGACTTTCCCTGTGGGGGTTCGTGGGAGGGAGTCGCGTATGGCGATTTTCTGGGGGACTTTAAAATTTGCCAGGTTGGAACGGAGGAAACTCAACAGCTCTTTTTCTTCGATCTTTTTTTCCGGTCGTAGGACCACGGCGGCTCCAAGGACATTTCCTCTCTTGGCATCCGGGATTGGGAAGATCATAGCCTCCTGGACCAGGGGGTGTTCGCACAGTGTATGCTCCACCTCGGCTGGATAGACGTTGAGGCCTCCGGTTATAATCAAGTCGTCTTTTCGCCCCAGGTGATAATAATAGCCATCGGTATCACGCCGCGCGATGTCTCCCGTGTAGAACCATCCATCTCGAATACACTTGGCCGTAGCCGCAGGCCTGCGGAAGTAACTCTTCATGACGTGGGGCCCTCGTGTCACGATCTCCCCTTCGGGTGCTTCCTTTCCATCATCGTTAATAATTCTTACCTCAACCCCAGGCACAGCCCGCCCCATGCTTCCCATGGTGGCATCGGCTTCTTGAACAGGCGTCGCGGTGATCAACGGCGAGGTCTCGGTCAGACCATATCCCTGAACCAGCTTGATATGGGGTTGGGCAGCCTTAAAGGCGCGCATGAGCGGTAGTGGAACCGTTGTTCCCATCATGCCGGCAATCTGGACACTATGAGTGTCATAATCTCTGAGGTTGCGGACTTCCAGGAGAAGCTGGAAGATGGTTGGAACCGCGTGAAAAATGGTGATCCTGTACTTTTCGATCCCCTCGAGCAGGCTGATGGGATTGATCTGGTCAAAGATGACCATGCTGTTTCCCTTGTCGACTATTTCATTTAGGTATATCGGACCCGATATGTGCGACATGGGAAGGATGCAACCCCATACCGCATCGGAGTCTGTTCTCCACACCTCGGCAGTGCACCGCGGAAATTGGGCTAAATTCACATAGTTGAGCACAACCCCTTTTGGCTCTCCCGTGGTACCCGATGTGTATAGGATGAGGGCCTCATCCTCCGGACGATACTCGGGCGGTGCCATGCCGGTTGCGACCGGGGTGAGCCGTTTCTCAAAGCCCTGCTCCCCCTCTCCGTCAACGACCCAGACTGGAATTCGCTTGAATTCCATAAGGGCCTCCGTGATCTCAGGCATGAAACGCCGGTGGGTGATCAGGAGGCTCAAATCGGCGTCCCGCAAGACTCCTTTGAGTTCTTTTCCCTTCAGTCGTACGTCCAGGACAACCGTAACCGCCCCTCTCTTTTGGCTTCCGTAGTACCCGAGCGCAAAGGCCAGAGAGTTAGGCAGAAAAAGACCAACTCGATCTCCTTGGTTTACTCTCTCGTTGTGGAGATGAGCCGCGATGCATGTGCTTTGCTCGTCCAACGCACGGAAAGTCAGCTCTCCCTCTTTGGAGAAGAGCGCAATCTTTTCAGGATATTTGCAGGCGGTCCCTGCCAGGACCTCGCCGGCGTAAAAACCTAATTGATCGGGCGAATGGGTACCCTTTGCCATAACGTGAAGGCCCTTTGAAAAGGTTTAAACCATCGGGATAGTTTCCAGAGCTCACCTCGCTCCAGCTTGAGTTTTCCTTGTTGCGTTGCGAGGAACGGATCGAGGCGCCCCTGAAAAATCGCCTCCCACCACGTCCTTTTTCCACTGATCAAAAACTCCCCGTCTGTTTTGGTCTCTAAGCGGGTGATTTCTCCTTCGGCAAAATGGATAGTCCAGAACGTATCAGGTTCCTCCAGATGGAATGTCATGGTGGCCGTGAGATCGTATTCTTTTCCTGTGCTTAAAAATTCCGGATCGCTGTTGGCACTCTCTACGAGGGTGGTCATATGCTCCCGTGAGAAGAGAACATAGCCTTGCTCGTGATCGGACCCTTCCGGCTTTTGGGTGTCGGCGGGATGCGACTCTGGATCGCGTGGCGCTTCCGTCTCATTCTTGAAAAACTGGCAATGGACAGCCTCTTCGAGGAGGTCGGTTAAAAGAAAGGCCTCTCTGAGATTCTTTCCTACTGCGACCGTGCCGTGGCCCTGGAGGATGGCGATTGGGCAGCGGTGGAGTTCATCCACCACCCGATCAGTTTCAATGACCGTGGGAGTCTCCTGGGGAAGGATCGAGACTTCTCCAAGGGTATATTTTTCTTCAAAGCTCAGCGGAACAAATGTTCGGTGTGCAAGAGAAAATGCCAGGACCATAGGAGGATGGGCATGAATGATGGCTTTCGCTTCGGTCCCCTTGTAGACTGCGAGATGGAGTGGGGTCTCACTCGATGTCTGTTGGTTTTTTTTGAGGGGGCGCCCTTTGCTGTCGATCCGGACCAGGTCCTTCGTATTGAGAAAGCCTAAGGGGGCATGCTGCCCGGTAATCAGGAAACGACTCTTTCCAGTGCGACAACTTATATTTCCACCCCAGCCGCTAATGAGCCGGCGCTCAAAGAGAAGTTTTCCCCAATAGGTTATCTCACGCTCCAGTCCTTGCATCAAAGGTCTCTCTTGTCCTCCTGGAAGAGAAACCAGGGGAGCACTTCCGGTTCGATGGGATAAATCGTGACTCCATCTGGGCTGACTCTCTGACCTAGAAACGTGGAGACGTCTTGATCCCGTGAGGTCTCCTTGGCTTCTTCCCCTGCGAGTAACTCAATCGGAACTCCGTGAGCACGGGCCAGTTGCGTCGCCAGAAGTGAACCGCAAATTCCTACAGGGCCGTCTTTGTCGAGCCCGGTATAGAAGACATAAAGACGATGGATTTTTTCTTGAGCAAAGAAAGTGCCCATCATATTGTCCGAGATCAGTGTAGTTGGGATGTTTTTCCGAGAGAGATCCCGGCTGACCAGGTGACCCCCCCAGAGTTCCGGACGCATTTCCGGTACCAAAACGGCTTGGCACTGTTCTGCCTTGAGGGCGTGAGAAAGGTAGGAATAGTCGCTGGGCTTGGGTATTCCGTAGACGAGGAGATGTTTCTCGTGCCGTTTTTTTTCGTCTTTGGAAGAAGCGGTGGATCCGTCATGGTTTTGTCTGAATCTCTCAGGCGTGAAGACTCCATCAAAACCGATCAGGGAAGAGATCAAAGCGGCAGGGGTCACGTCAAACGCCGGATAATACCCGTGGATTCCCGTACTCCCTTCCGGAGCAAGGTGTTGGCCTTGGAAAGTGAGGAGTTCGCTCACCGGACGTTCTTCAATCAACACATCCGCTCCGCGGGCCAATGGGCCTGGATCCTGAACAAGCGCGTAGAAGGGGACACCATATTTCTTGGCCATGAGGGCTATGGGGTATGTGCCTACCTTGTTGATGACATCGCCGTTCTGGGCGCAGCGGTCTGCCCCTACCAGGACGGTATCGATTTCTCCCTTAGCCAGGAGTTGGGCGATGGCACAGTCGGGGATAAGAGACACTGGAATCCCCGCTCGGCAAACCTCCCAAGCCGTGAGCCGTGAGCCCTGCAGATAGGGGCGAGTTTCCGTAGCGGTGACGTAAAGTGCCTTCCCCATTTCTTCGCAGCACCGTGCCACGGAAACGAGTTCTCCACTGATGTTACAATGGGTGAGAAGCCGGCATGGGTTGGGTAAAAGTGCTGCACAACGCTTGGCTCTTTCCTCTCTCCTTTTGATGATGCCGGCAATGGACTCATGGACCTTGCATCCTATCCAGTTTCCCACCTCTTCTCCGGGAGGAAGCTGCTGGAACCATTCTGAAAAGAATCCGGCCAGTTCCTTAAAGTCAAAGGTGGGACGTGCCTGGTTGAACTCGTCCGCTAGACGAAAGAGTCTCTGTCTAAGGGGGTCTGGGTCTTTTGACTCGTAGCCTTGTGCGACCAAGGCTACAGCGTAGAAAAAAGTCAAAACCTGTCCAAAGGCCCGGGTTTTCATCTCCTTGACTGCCTGGAGTGCCTGAGGGACTTCGTTGACAGTGATGAATTCCAGCTTCTGGGGGAGAAGAGTCTCGTCGAGGACCTTGAAGTGGGTGCCTTCCCAGATTGCGGGGATGAAGAGAGGGCTTGGGTTTGAATTCATTTCCTGCAACCCATGAGGTGGATCGCCGTCAGGGCGACGTCCACCATTTTTTCTTCCGCCTTAAGAAAAGTTGGGTTGCCGAACCCCATCTTGCCATTGACGCATTCATCTGAAACGGCCAGGATCGCTCCGGCTTTTTTATCGTAGACCTGAGCGATGGTAAGAAACGCCGAGGTCACCATATCAATGCCTGAGATACTCTGCTGCTGCAGCTCGTCGATAAGCTCGGGAGTTTCTTGAAACAAGGCATCGGTCGTGTAGATCCAACCGAGATGATAGCGGACCTTTAAGCTTTGAGCTGCCTTGGTCAGGGCATGCAGGACTTCCCGGTGGGAGACCGTAGAAAAGTTTTTGGGTACGTAATAGGTGGTCGTTCCTTCACCTCGAACTGCACCGGTTACGATAATAAGGTCCCCTATTTTTATCGGTCCTTGCAGGGAGCCACAGCTCCCAATTCGGATGAGGCATTCGACACCACCCGCACATAGAATCTCTGTGGTGATCGCAGCATCCGGTGCATAACGTCCGCCGTTGCCGACTGTTACTCTTTTCCCTTTGTGGCTCCCGGTGTGCATCTCGTAGTCTAAAAAGGAAAAATTTTTAGCAGGCTTTTCTATCGTTTCCAAGAGCATCCGGCTGCGTTCCTTGGGGCCGGGTATGAGGGCGTAGGAACCCAAAGAACCCGGCTTGACCCCAAGGCGCGAAAGCATCCTCTTGGGGGTAAGATGGGGCTCTTTACGCATTTTCTAAACGGCCTCGCAGATAAGTTTCAGACCTGTTTTGCTCCCACTCGAGCACAAACTTTCTATTTGATGGCTGCAAATGGGCTGACTAGCCTCACATTTGTTTAGATATAAACTTTACAACTATTAAATAAAAACTCCCCTGTCAACAAATCCCTAGTCAGTCCGCTAAGGGGACGTGAATCAGCTTGCGCAGGAGAGAGGCAAGTTCCTTTTGTTGTGACTTGCTCAGGGGGGCGAAGAATTGTGAGACGCATTTTTCAAACAAGGGGATGCTACTCTTGTAAAGTTTGGTTCCCGTTTGGGTTAGGGTGACGTGCACTATCCGCCGGTCGTGAATGTCGCGTTTGCGAGTGACCAGGTTCTTTTTTTCCAGTCGGTCTACAATACCGGTCAGGTTGCTTACGGTCACCATCAACTTTTCACCGATCTCCCCAAAGGGAAGCCCTCCAGTGTAACCAATGGTCGCCAGGACATAGAACTGAGGCACGGTAAGTTCCAGTCTCTCCAGATCTACCTGGAGTGTTTTGTGGGAAAGCAGGTTGAAGCGTAGGAAGCGAATCCACAGGCTAGTTGTGTATTGCGTAAAAAAAGGATTTCTACTCAAAGCCACCATACCCAATTTAAACTCCCGGAGTTGAAAAATCAACCAATGAAGGGTTGTTTATCATTCTGAATTCAGGGGTTGCAAGACCCTCTCTGTAATGATTTGATACCCGCGTAAGACCCTTGAAGACTACCGTATCCTTCTGTGGTTATGTTTTGTGAGGTCTCTTGGCTCATGTGAGACTGTTGCAGGCTTCCGGCTAAGGCGATGGGTAAGGTCGCACGGGTCAATCCTTCACGATACTGAAAAACGAAAAAAACCGCGAGAACCAGAATAGTGAAGATTCACATCCTAGGTTGTGGCGATGCCTTTGGGAGCGGGGGCAGGAATAATAGCGGTTATCTATTGGAAGCCGGGTCTCGCCTTTGTCTTTTGGACTGTGGCCCTACCACCTTGCTGGCCATGAAACGCGCAGGATTTGATCCACGGCGGTTGGGTGTTATTTTTTTGAGTCACCTTCATGGCGATCATTGCGGCGGTGTGCCGTTCTTTATGTTGGAGTATCTCTATGAAAATCCGCGGGACACACCTCTTCATGTGGCAGGTCCCCCTGGAACCCAACAGCGGATTCAAAATCTCTTTCAGCTCATGTTTGGCGATACGGCAAAGCCTAAGGAACACCCCCCGATCCAATTTCATCTCCTGGAACCGGAGAGGCAAAAAACCATTGTGGGCATTCAAGTGTTTCCCTTTCGGGTGCCTCATCAGGTTCGTGAGATCTCCTTGGGCCTTAAGATAAGCACCGGAGAAAAACAAATCCTCTATTCCGGGGATTCCGCCTGGACGGAGATTTTTATTCCGCTTGCCCAGGGCGTGGATCTTTTCATTTGTGAATGCTGTTTCTTCGAGCGAGACACCCCCTATCACATGAACTATAAGAAGATCCAGGAAAACCTCTCCCGGCTAAAGTGCAAAGAACTCATTCTAACCCATCTGGGTCAGGAGATGCTTGTACGGAAAGGCGAGTTAGCGGTCAAAGTGGCCGAAGATGGAATGGTTCTTGAGCTCTGAAGTCGGCAACCCATAAGACCGGGAAATCACTGGGCACTCTCAGCGGGGCCGCTTGGAGTTGGTGGGGTGAGAACGATAGCTTTAAACCCTTTTCTGCTCTCGATTTGTCGAGCGGCCTTTTCGGCTTGAATCAAATGGCGATAGGGGCCGACCTTAACTCGGTAAGTGGTCGCCTCGCCATTCAAAGGTGTGTGTTCCAGAAAAGCACGATAGCCTTCCAGGATTATCCTTTTCTGCAGCGATTCCGCCCGATCCTTTTCTCGAAAGGATCCAATCTGGAGGAAGTAGCCATATGACGCATGGTTCCTTGATTCCTCTGTCAAAGATAAAACAGCCGGCGGATGATTCTCCTGGCTCGGGATAACCTGCTCCGCCCTGGGGGATGGTGGGGAAACGACCGAAACATCTGCCAAAGAATTGTGTTTCCGGAACCCATATTCTAGAAGCCTCCTTGTATCTCCCCATAAGTTTCGCGAACCCAGGACGGAAACGATCAACGTTACCCCGTCACGAGACGCACCCCCCACGAAACACCTGCGGGCGGCCCGGGTGTACCCGGTCTTACCTCCGATGGCCCCATCAAAGTTCCAGAGAAGGCGATTCTTGTTACGCAGCGGGATGCGCTTCACCCTTTTCCTTTTTCCACTAGAGATGGCATGTACGGAGGTCCTCTTGGTCTGGACTATTTTTTGGAAGTCCGGGTTTCCCATCGCGTAGTTGAAGATCAGGGCCATATCTCTTGCCGTTGAATAATGGCCTCGGGCCGTCAACCCATGCGGGTTCACAAAGTGACTGTTTTTTGCCCCAATCATATGGGCCTTGAGAGTCATCATTTTTGCAAAGTCAGGCACCGATCCCGCTATGCCTTCAGCGAGCACCATCGCCGCATCATTTGCGGAATAGAGGAGTGCGCCGTAGAGCAGGTCCTGCACGGTTATGGTCTGACCCCGGCGGAGACCCATCCTTAAACGGGAGACCCGAGTCGCACTCCTCGTCACACGCAGCCGATCTTGAAGTTTTCTTTTTTCTAGGGCGACGATTGCGGTTACGATCTTAGTGGTGCTTGCGGGGGGCAGGTGCCGATCTGGGCGACGTTCGTATAGAACTTGTCCCGTGCCGGCATCCATGAGAAACGCTGCCTTTGCCGTGATTCGCTTCTCGAAAGAGCGGGCCCAGGCTCGAGAACCGAGAGGCCATAAGAGTAAAAAGGTCAGGATCAGAAGAAAAACCCGTTGTATTGTACCTTTCAGGATCCCTTATCCCCCTTAGTTGTATGTTTTACGCGGAAAGCCCTCACCTATCCTTTTCTATCCGCACTAAGGCTCAAATTTATAACACAATCACGCGTGATCGGGTAGAGTTTTCATGAGGAAAAAAAGGACCGGACTTTAGACCTAGTCCCAGCCCTTAAGAGAAGCAAAGATGATACCAGCGCGTATTAAAACCGGTAATTCGTTATATTTAAAGGTCATTCTAGTTGCGAGAGTAATGGAATCTGTGACTGAGGGGACAAAAATGGCCGGGGGTGTGGTCAATCGAGTTGGGTGACTCCAAGTGTTATTTCTGTCCTTTCCTTGAGTCCGGAACCACCCCGTGCTTTTTCAGCTCCCTTTCCGCTTGCGTGCGAACATTGTCCCGTTCCCCCAGTGCCTCTCTCCGAATCCGCTCCTGGCAGGGCTCACAGATCCCACCTTTAAGCGGTATGACCTTGCCGCAAATCATGCACTTCTTTTTCTCCTGCTTCATAGCTGATGGTTTTAAACTAAATAGAAGAACTTTCCAAGTCTCTTTCCCGGAATCTAAGTATCAATCCACCACCTTGATTTGTGCCGGCTTTTCCAAGATCATCTCCAGCCCATATTCAGGGTGGTCTCTAATCTCCCCCTTTAGCTCAACTTCTTTTCCTTCATAGTTTTTCGGAGGGAGTTTGTCTTTTTTAAATAGGTTCAGAGAGGAGGCAAAAATAACCGCAGTGAAAGAAGAACGAGCCGGACCGAAGTTGAGAAAATAGGTGTCGCTCTTGGCCGAGTGGCCCACACGATAGACTTTGCCGCGAACCCTGACCTGTTTTCCTGTAAGTTTCCTGATCTTATCCACTTCACTTGCTTGGAGAAGCGGTATCTCGGCCTGTTTTGCCACCGGCGGAGGCAAGGGGGCAAAGGTAACCGGATAACCCTGATTGACAGGGGAAGGAGTTGTCCAACGCTGATAGAGAACGTGGGAAAAAAAACCGGCGAGGAACGTACCGACCATTAAAAGGGCTGTAGACAAAGAGGCTGATCTCACCTTTTTTTCTCCCAGAGACGAAAAAACTCCTTACGGTACTCCTCGGCCAGCGGTCCCGCATCACGGAAAAGGAGCAGGTTTTCATCATTGATATTATCCGCCGATAGAGTCCAGTTATAGGATCCGGTTACGACGACGCTACGGTCTATGACGGCAAACTTCTGGTGCATCAGCCCGGGCCCTCTGTCCCGCCTCTCTGAGCTTAAACCAGAGACGCGGCGCACGAGAAGGCCCTGTTGTTCTAGAAACGATCCTTTGGAGCTTCTGCGTTCCTTGTCAAACTCCCGATCCAGGACTACTCGGATTTTTACACCCCTGCGCCGTGCCTTAACTAGGGCCCAAGCCAGGTCATCGCTGGTAAACGCGTAAACCGCTACTAGAATTTCCGTCCGAGCTTGACCGATCATGCGACCAATATAGCTGGAACAATCTCCCAGGGGACTGAAGCAGGCCTGAACAGCCATCCCTGCTAAAACATTAAGGGGAGATAAGACAAAATAAGCGATGCAGAGGGTAAGGAAAAAGATGCTCGCTGGTCTTTTCATCTCTGTCCTTGACACATTTCGAGAATTAACCTCTCCATGACCATGCCTGGGGGGTTGCCGGTTGATTTAAGGCGGATATCGGCTTGATAGATGCACTGCAGATGAAACGTCAGTTCTTGCAAAGTGAAATTCTCCGCCTTCTGAAAGGCCATGTAGTCCCCGTATGGGCTTCGTGTCAATAAGGGCGGTCCCTGCTGAAGCACGTTTGCCTGGAACTGAGGATAGGTCATTGCCTTGTCCCATTTCCCGCGCATCTCTCCATTCATGAGTTGACGCGCTCCCAGCAGTCGTCGCGTTTCACTGGCAATGGGTCCTAATAATCTCAGGGGATGGTTACCGTGCGACAGCAGGCGCTCCAAATGACCAAGTGCCCGCAACGGGTTTCGTTCGGTGATTGCACTGGTCAGATCGAAGACCCAGGCCTCGCCTTGATCCGAAAAGGCCTCTTCAACATCCCTCACTCTGATCCAGGGGCTCTCCCCCACGTAAAGGAGTAACTTCTCTAACTCCTGATGGACGGCCCAAAGCTCGCCACCGGCTCTTAGCCAAATCATTTCCCTGGCTTGAGACTCTATTTTTTTGCCTGCCTCTTTGAGATGCCGGTCGAGGAAAGCCAACAGCGCATCCCGACTGATTCTTCCGCTTTTCTCCCGCCTCAAACTGAGATCGAGGACAGCCCCTTTTTCCTCGAGTCTTCGATAGAGACGGGTCCTGCGGTCGACATGGGAGGCGAGAATTACGAAATTGGCCCACGGAGGCAAGTCCTGCTCTATGAACTCTGCCAATCTATTTTCCCCTCCAGCCGTGGCATGCTTGAGGTTCATGCCACTGTTACGGCAGAATGCCAAGAGCCCTTCTACCTCCTTCCTCGCCTCTTTTTTGGCACGACCAAAAAGCTGAGCAAATCCGGCTGCAGAAAATGAGCCTTGGAGCTTATCCCAACGTTCTTGTGTCCATCCTTCCAAAAGAAGAAGGTCCAAGAAAGCTCTGGCGGCCTTATTGTTTTCTCCCTCACCTAAAAGTTGCAGAACCTTTTCACCAAGCTCCCCCTTATGCTCGCGCGAGAGAAAGTAGGGAGCATTTTCCACGAGGATCACCTTTCTACCTGGAAAGAGTGGCGGTGTCATCAGAGCGGTCTCGATCTGGTCCCATGGGTTGGTACGACCATCGAACCTCTCCAGGTTGAAAGAACGATTCTCCGGAAGCAGAAGACGATCAAGGATTGCCTTAGTTGCCGTGGCCAGGGTAAAGTCATCCCCGTGGAGGAGGAGAAATAAGGGTCCATCCCTTTTGTGGATCTCTGAAAGGACGGCTCTCAGGTCTTGTTTCATACAGAGAAAATAAGTTTTGGTTTTTGCCTCAGAATCGGTCACTGGTGAAAATGCCTAACAACTTTTCCGCGTCGTATGTTGAGGCAGAACTGTGAATCATTAACTTCTATGGACCCACATTTGACTCCTCTGGTTCCAGGCGTAGTCGGATTTCCATACTTTAAGACCGATGGTGAAGTCTCCTCCTGATCTAGTTACGAAAACCCTCTCTGAGGAGTGGGGGATCTCCACACAAGCCACTAGATAGACCTTCTTGGCAACGCCCTTGTCTATCAAAATGCGGTCTCCCACGCGCATGGTTGACCGCTCTTCTTTTTTTCGGCTCATAGATAAAAATTAGCACTGATCAGGTCTCCTTGACAACAGCGGACCCATTTTCTATTTCTAAGGTTATCAGAAAAACCTGAATATCATCGGGATAGGTGAAGGAGGCAAAATGCGTTTCATTACCTTTGTTCGAAAAAATCAGCACCGGATAGGTCTTGTGACGGCGGATGATCGGGTCCTGGATCTTGCCGAGATCAATCGACGTTATCTGAGAGGTGGTTCGCCGACGTGGTTAACCAGCATGCAGGCGTTTATCGAGGGAGGGAGTAGAGCCCTCGGCGCGGCCAAAAAGGCAGCGAGGTACGTAGCGGGAAAAGACCAAACGGGGCTTAGAAAACTCAGGCAGGCAGGGGCCCTATTGAGATTGACTCAAGTCAAAATCATTTCCCCGATACCGTGGCCGAGAAAGAATGTTATTCTCCTTGGGTTAAATTACCGGGAGCATATAGAGGAGGGGACCAGGGCTCGGTCCTTGCAGCTGCATTATCCGGATGCCCCTGTTTTCTTCACTAAGCCGGCCACGTCGGTAATCGGTCACCAAGGAAAAGTCATTCACCACAAGGCCACCGAGAAACTAGACTTTGAGATCGAACTGGCGGTCATCATGGGAAAAAAAGGGAGGGACATCCCCAGGGAGAAGGTCTATGATTATATCTTCGGTTACACCATCTGTCTCGATATGACCGCACGGGACCTGCAACGAAGGCACGGCCAGTGGTTTAAGGGTAAGTCACTGGATACCTATTGCCCGCTGGGTCCCTGGATCGTACATAAGAGTAGCCTTCCTAATCCCCATGAGTTGAGACTCATGTGCCGGATCAACGGTGAAGTGATGCAAGATGGCAATACCCGGGACATGCTATTTGATATTCCAACCACGATCGAAGCGCTCTCAAGTGGTATGACTCTGGAACCGGGGGAAATTGTCAGTACCGGGACGCCCTCGGGCGTCGGCTTTGCCCGAGTTCCACCCATTTTTCTTAAGCCGGGCGACAGCGTTGAGGGGGAGGTGGAGGGCATCGGGGTCCTACAGGTAGCAATCGCAGCTCCTTGAGGGAGAGTGGTGGCCTATGGTAGGCGTCAGGCCTCCCGCCGTGGCGGGGTCTTTTTACGCGGCTGAGGCTGAAGAGCTAAAAAGAGAGCTGAAGGAGTGCCTAGTCGCCAGCCCTCTGGGCCCTAGGGGAGTGACGTCCCCTTCCCCGTCACTTTTGGGGGGAATGGTCCCCCACGCCGGTTATGCCTACTCCGGTCCCTGTGCCGCTCACCTTTATTCGTGCCTTGTGAGAGATGTCGGGTGTGTTGTCATTGTCGGAGTGAATCACCGTGGAAACGGGACCCGGGTTGCCCTTAGCTCGGCCGAATACTGGGAAACACCGCTGGGCAGGGTTGAAGTGGATCAAGAGCTTGGGAGATTGTTGCAGACCCAGATCGATATTCTTGAAAGCGATGACCGATCCCACCTCCGGGAACACAGTATTGAGGTCCAGCTTCCATTCCTCCAAAGTATTCTAGAGCCCTTTACCTTTTTACCTATCTCCCTCTCTTACATATCCGAACAAGAGTGTGACTGGCTCGGCCATGCAATCGCACATGTTGTAGCACTGGAGTCGGCCTCCAAAAAAAAGACGGTTTTGCTCGCCAGCAGCGACCTTAATCATTATCTTTCCCCAAAGGAAACCGAGAGGCTGGATCGGTTGGCGCTTGACCAGGTCTTGTCTCTAAACCCCGCGGGCCTGTTGAAAACGGTGGAGGAAGAAGGCGTCACCATGTGTGGGGTTTTTCCCGTTGCGGTGGTGCTTTTTGCCGCTAAGGCCTTGGGAGCCCGAAAGGTGCGGCTTCTCAAACACTGCCATTCCGGCGATACTTTCCCCATGCGAGAAGTCGTAGGGTACGCCAGTGTGGCGATTGAACTTTAGTCGGGCAGGTTACAGCGGTTGGGTAGGTTTGACTTGCCCCTCCCCGTCTGATAATTTTCCCCATGCTAGGGGTGTCTGCCGTTGGTGGACTGAGAGCCCGAGATGGTGACTATCGGGTAACCCTTTGAACCTGATCCGGATAGTGCCGGCGTAGGGAAGCGTGAGAGTCGCTGTCCCGTCTGTTTTGTTAACGGTGGGGCGAACTTGAAACCGTATTCCCTGGCCACGTCCCTGTGGTTATGTCGGATACGGTTTTTTACTGAGGTGAGAATTCAACTCAACGGCGAAGAGAAAGAGATTGCGGCTGACCTGACGGTTACCCGGCTCCTCGGCGAGTTAGGCATCCGTCCTGGACGGGTTGTGGTGGAATTGAACCGTGACGTTCTTCCCCGGGAGAACTACGGGACCACTCGTTTGCAGCAAGGGGATACAGTGGAGATTGTCCAATTCGTCGGAGGGGGATAAGAGGTACAAGATGGAAGACCTTTTTCAATTGGCTGGTAAGACCTTTCATTCACGTCTGATTGTGGGGACCGGGAAGTATAAAGACTTCGGTGAGACCCAGAGGGCCCTAGCGGCTTCGGGGGCGGAGATTGTTACAGTGGCGGTGCGGCGGGTCAACATCACGGACCCCAACAAGGAGAGCCTACTTGACTACGTGGACGCCAAAAAATATACGATATTACCCAACACGGCGGGATGTTACACGGCGGAGGATGCCGTACGGACCTGTCGTTTAGCCCGCGAGGCTGGGGTGGGCAATCTGGTCAAGCTGGAGGTCATCGGGGATGAAAAAACTCTCTTCCCTGACATGCCGGCTACGCTTGAGGCTGCCCGAATATTGATAAAAGAGGGCTTTGTCGTCTTACCTTATATCAGTGATGACAGCATTGCGGCCAGAAAACTCCAGGAGATGGGATGCGCCGCCATCATGCCCCTAGCGGCGCCCATAGGTTCCGGCCTTGGTATTCGCAATCCTTACAATATCCGGATCATTCAGGAGCAGGCGACGGTGCCCGTGATCGTGGACGCGGGGGTGGGGACTGCATCGGACGCCTCTATCGCTATGGAGATGGGTTGTGACGGCGTGCTGATGAACTCGGCTATTGCAGGCGCCAAAGACCCTATCTTGATGGCTGAGGCAATGAAACTCGCCATAGAAGCGGGAAGGAAGGCCTTCCTTGCGGGGCGGATCCCGAAGAAGCTCTATGCCACTGCCTCGAGCCCCCTGCAGGGTATTCTAGGTTAGAATAACCATTGCAGACCCACCTGCCTCCATTTAATCTTTACCTCATTACGGATCGGACCCAAACCCGGGAGAAGGACTTGCTCTGGGTTCTTGAACAGGCGTTGGACGGCGGGGTGAAAGCGATTCAACTCAGAGAAAAGGATCTGAGTGGTCGGGAGCTTTTTGTCGTCGCTGAAAAGGTCAAAGGGCTTTGCGCGAGCTTTCATGCAGCTCTCTATATCAACGACCGAGTCGATGTTGCCCTGGGAGTTGATGCGGACGGGGTTCAGCTCGGAACCCATTCCATGCCTGTGAAAACGGCCAGGGCTCTGCTCGGACATGACAAGCTGATCGGGGCTTCCACCCATTCTGTAAGAGAGGCTCTGGATGCAGAGCATGCAGGAGCTGATTTTATTCTGTTCGGCCCCGTATATTTCACTCCCTCTAAAGCCGCCTACGGAAAACCTCAAGGCCTTGTTCCACTGAAAAAAGTTGTGGAAAAAAGTTCCCTTCCCGTTTATGCTATTGGGGGGATCAAGGCGGAGAATATTCCCGAAGTCATAGGAACCGGTATTCGAGGAGTTGCTCTGATCTCTGCAATCCTGGGGGCTCTGGACCCGCGTACGGCGGCTCAAGAGATTTTGGGGACCCTTAAACAGGGGAGAGCGCGATGGAAATCGCGGAAGCAGTACTGAGATACTTACAGTCGAATCTTATAGCTACTCTCGTCATTGCCGTGGTAGCAGGTTTCCTTGCTCGACAAACCGTGTCACACGGCAAAGAGGGAAACTGGTTCCGTTACTTCATGATTGGACTGTTCGGCTCCTTTGTGGGACAATACGCCATCCTGTACTTTGACCTTAAGGAGATTATGGAAGCGCTGGGTGCCTTGCGCTTCTTTTTGGATCTCCTTGTGGCCTATGTAGGGTCTTTTATCCTGGCCTCGATCCTTCACCTCATCAAACCCCTTTGAGCCACCCTAGCTCAGTTGGTAGAGCAACTGATTCGTAATCAGTAGGTCGCCGGTTCGAATCCGGCGGGTGGCTCCAA
>JBHHYU010000075.1:0-15260 GCA_046757725.1 Binatia bacterium | reverse complement strand
GGTAGTTCATTATACAAAATTACACGAATATTAAGCTAGTTATACAGTGATTTATGAGGTTTACTTTTAATAATTATAGGTGCCGGTCGGTTTGGCAGTTTTATCTCCGTAAGCGGACTTGATCTCGTGAATCTCTACCATGCTGACGTTGCGGACCGTGTCCCAGCCAGGGCGGGAACGGATGACCTTGAGGTTGACCCCTTTTTCCACACCTTTTTCCGGATACCCTAGGTTGATGACTTAAACTATCTCAATGTTGCGCCAGCTGCCGACATGATACCACCAGCTTTCACTTATTACGCCGGACCCGTCGAAGACTTGAGAGGTAAAGTGAAAAGGAGAATAAACCTGATAGCCTGTTTTGAGATTTAGGAAACAGTGTATTATATTTCATAGATTCGAAGTGAATTATTAAGAATGGTGGTGAACGATGGACCGTCTCTTTTTTTCTTTAGGTGCATCTTCAGCGTTCCTGGCCGTCGCGTTGGGAGCCTTCGGCGCCCATGGATTAAAAGACCGTATCTCTCCAGAGATGTTGAACATCTTTGAGGTTGGCGTGCGTTACCATTTTTTCCATGCCCTCGCCTTGCTTGCAGTTGGCTGTGCAATAACACGCTGGCCGGGAGCGAGTGTGGTTGCTGCCGGATGGTTCTTCTTGGTCGGTACACTTATCTTTTCAGGGAGTCTTTACCTGCTCAGCTTGACCGGAATGCGTTGGCTTGGAGCGATCACACCGATTGGAGGCGTTGCCTTTCTTACCGGTTGGTTATTATTGGCTTGGGGAGTGTGGCGTTGACACTCCTGGTGGACTAAAATAGTTAACTACAAAGTGATTATCGGGATTCCGAAAGAGATCAAAGAGGAGGAAAACCGCGTTGCCGTGACTCCAACGGGTGTGTCTACTTTCACCGGTCACGGTCACAAAGTTCTAGTAGAAAAAGGCGCTGGCCTGGGAAGCGGAATCCTCGACAGGGCCTATGAGGCAGCAGGGGGAGTCATGCTGGGATCCGCGATGGAGATCTGGCAAGAAGCGGATCTCGTGATGAAGGTCAAGGAACCCCAACGGTCGGAATTTGATCTTCTGCGTAGCGGCCTTATCCTCTTCACCTACCTGCATCTAGCCGCCAACAAAGAAGTAACCCGGGTTCTCGGTAAGAAAAAAACAACCGCCATAGCCTATGAAACGATCCAACTGGAGGACGGTTCCCTTCCCCTACTCACACCCATGAGTGAAATTGCTGGGCGCCTGTCGATACAAGTGGGGGCTTGGTCTCTTCAGGCTGAAAACGGAGGCAGAGGTATCCTACTCGGCGGAGCCTCAGGAGTACGTCCCGGAAAAGTAGTCGTATTGGGAGCGGGCACCGCAGGTTCAACGGCCTGCCAGGTAGCCACAGGCATGGGAGCTTACGTAAGCGTCTTGGATGTAAACCCCTCCAAACTCCGGGACATTCATGACATGCTCGGGGGTCATGTAACCACGCTCATGTCGAATCGAGGCAATGTGGAGGAAGAAGTGGTGGATGCGGACCTGGTAATCGGCTCCGTTTTAATCGCTGGGGCAAGGGCTCCCAAGCTGATTTCACGCTCCCTGGTGAAGATTATGAAGCCGGGAGCGGCCATTATCGATATTTCCATTGATCAAGGGGGCTGCGCCGAAACCTCCCACCCCACTACCCATCACCACCCTATCTTTATTGAAGAAGAAGTGGTCCATTATTGTGTTGCAAATATGCCCGCCATCGTACCTCACACCTCCACTCACGCGCTGACAAACGCTACGTTATCCTATGGACTAGAGATTGCCGATAGAGGTTTCTCCGACGCTATGAAAAAGGATGCAGCCTTGCGTCGAGGGCTCAATGTCTACAAAGGGAAGATCACTCATGAGGGGGTAGCTACGGCACTTAGACTTCCCTTAACTCCGCGAGAGGAGGTTCTTGGCGGATGAGGTTGGTCACACGGGCAGATTTCGACGGGCTGGTATGCGGTGCCCTGATCACCACAATGGAGGAAATTGACTCCTATCTTTTCGTCGAGCCTAAGTTTATGCAAGACAAGCTGGTTGACATCCGGCAGGGAGATATCATTGCCAATCTTCCTTACCATCACAATTGTAGCCTCTGGTTCGACCATCATATCACCAATAACGCCCCAGGGTTTGAAAATCCGATAGTTCCGGGAAAAGGAGCGTTCCGCCTTGCGCCAAGCGCGGCACGGGTAGTGTATGAATACTATACTCGGCAAGACATCTATCGGAAAGCGGCAGGCCTGACGGTCCTGAAATCCATTCGGTTTAGATTTCTTCTGGAGGAGACTGACAAGATCGATGCTGCGCTCCTGACTCCGGAAGACGTACTTCATCCCGAAGGTTACGTTCTAATCTCCATGACCCTAGACGGAAAAAGGGAAGAGGATGAACCCTACTGGTTGCGGCTCATAAAACTGCTCCGTGATACCTCACTGGAAGAGGTCACCAAAGACCAGGATGTGAAGCAGCGCTGCCAGCAGATCCTGGAGGATCAGGAGAAACTCAGAAAAATCCTCCTTGAACGGACATCCTTGCAGGGCAACGTTATCTTCACGGATCTGCGCGGCCTGAAAGATGTACCGGACGGTAATCGCTTCCTTATCTATACTCTCTTCCCCACAGGCAACATCTCGCTGAAAATCACCGAGGACAGCCAAAGGTCAAAGACAACTGCAATCTCCGTGGGGTATAACATCTTTAACCCAACCTCCAAAGTCAATGTTGGAGCACTGTTAACAAAACATGGCGGCGGTGGTCACAAAGTAGTCGGCTCTTGCCGTGTGCCCGAAAGCATGGCGGACAAGACTATCGAGACAATCCTCCAAGCCGTCAAGGACTAGACAGACACAGGGGACAGAGCAAAAAAGAAATAGGGATAAGGAGGGAAATGAAAGTTCTGAAGATCAGAGATCTCCTCAAAGAGCTGGAAGAAATCAGCGAAGAGATCTGTTACAAGAGTTGTGTAGAGGGTAAGGGATTCAGCACGGGTGTGATCTCTTTCCAACCCATAAGGCGTGTTGACCCGAAACAAATCACTCATCGAGATAAGGATGTTGTCTGTCACGTGCTCAAGGGGCGAGGAAGGCTGCGTATCGCCGGTCGAAGGTTTATTTTGCAGCCCGGTACTTTCTGTCACATACCCAGAGGAACCTCCCATGATTTCACGGCAGGAAGAAGTGGAGAGCTGGTTTTGCTCTACTCCCTCATTACAACAGGATGACAAACGGCAAGGATTTCATGGCAGACTTACAGTTCCCAACTTCGTTAGACGAGACGTGTAATCTACTGGATCACTCGGCAAGTAAGGAGATCGTCATTCCCCCTCCTGCTCTTTGGGTGTGTACCGCCCCCCTCCGATACTCCACCAACTCATCAATTGATTGGCCCATTCTAGGGGCTGCCGGATCACGCAGACCGGGGCACGGACACCTTGACAAATTAAAGCCCGGCTTGGGCTCGGTGCCCTCCGGGCCCGTGAGCGCCAATCAAGAAAAGGTGAAAGCCTTTTGAACTTTCGAGTCTTGAACTTCAAAACTACGCTTGGACGCCCCTCCATTCTTACCCTGGTTCTTGCATTATTTCTGAGCTCCGGGTGCGGTACAAAGGCAGTTCCTGAACCGAGATATTTTCCCGCGGCTGGTCTTCTCGATATTATAAACGATTTCCAACGCCTTAGCCGTAATGATCTATATCGTTTTACCATTCCAAAAGATGTTACCGGCATCAATATTATGAAGGCAACGTTGGTTCGGCTCGCAGACTATGAAAAGAAGAACCCCGGGCGCTTTTCAGATATTATCGACTTTAATAAGGCAATGGCCTACGAAAGGCTCAGGGACTATCACCGTGCTATCGTCTATTACCGTAAGGTTACGGACTCTAACGGCCCCCTAAGTACCCAGGCCGAGAAAAATATCAAAACGTTAAACTCATTTGATCGCATTTTACAAAAGCCTTTGCCGACAAAGGATCCCTTCGCATACATGAAAGAGCTGGATGAGAAGGTTGCAGCCTGGAACCAATTGATTCAGCAGCACGAAGGGACATTCTACGAATACCTGGCACGAGTGGAAGAGGAAAAAATAGATCGGGCAAAGGTGACTTTTGTCGAACTCAATCGATACCGCTTGAAAGACGGTAACCAGTTGGTTATCCTGGGCTATAGCCAGCTAGTGAGTAAACACCGCCATAGCAAAAACATCTATCGGTATCTTGTAGATTTTGGAGATTTCTACCTCCGTCTTGCAAAAGAGTACTCACTCCAAAATGATCCCGAGGGACTGGCATTCAACCCGGACACCTTTGATCGGCTTGCAAACTCCGCCTTAAAGCTCTATACGGAGGTAGCCCAGGTTGATGGCATTCTAGAAAAGATAGAGGCCCGGGGAAAAATCGAAGCACTACGGGGACTCATGCAAAAAACGAGGAGACTTAATAGGTGAAGCAAAACCTTACGCGGGTTTTGGTAATCTTCTGCTGCACCGGGGTCTTCACCTTAGGGGCTCAGAAGCTCTTTGCCCAGGGACAAGGGTCTTTCGTGGACAGGATTCTGAACCCCCTGCCGCATTACGATCCCTTTGACAAGCCCCCTCCGTCTCCCAAATTTTTTCCCAACGAAATAGACAAACAGGTACGCGAGGCCCTGATCGACAGTCTGACGCATCGGGAGGATACCCTAGAGGACCACCTCCAGTTTTTCATAAAAAAGGACGAGCAGCTCAAGAAGGCGCGGGATCCGGTTACCGGACTTACGGAAGGGGTATCGGACCTTTACTACAATACGATAGAGGAACGCGATCGCTACCTGTCGGCGCAAAAAAAAGCACTAGCCTCCACCTCCTCTCCAAAACGCAAAAAACTACTCCAAGCGCGGATTCGCAATGACGAGCTTACCCAAGCGGACAAACTCGTAGCAAACAGCACGGCTAATAAATGGGGTGGAAGGATCAACCGTATGCTTGGTGCTGTTGATCTGGTTGACGTTCTGTCGGGATCGTATATCGGCGCAGCCGTGGACTCGACGTTGATCCAACTCCTTGGCAAAGGAACACCGGAGATCTCTCTCGAACAGAGAAAGGCGTTAGCACTGTACCTGCGACATCTCAAGCGGTACCCCAACGACCCTCATAATGAGAAAGTTCAAAAGCGGGTGGAGGTTCTTGAGAAAAAGAAAAAGAAATTCCTGGTCAAAAAACAGATCGAGAGGGCCAAGGAGGTGTTGGAGAAAGGAGACTTGGGCCACGCTGAGTTCCACTATCGAATGGCTACCCTTATCGACCCTTCCTCTCAGGAAGCAGAAGGGGGATTAAAGCAAGTTGAGAAACAGTTGCACCGAGAGGCGGAGAAACGCAAACAGGATCTGTCGGTTCCGGTAGAGTCATCCGGGAAAAGCGGGGACCCTGCTGAAGATCAAGACCTCACCGAACTCCTGGTTGCCTTGACTCAAAGAAATCCGGAACAGATCCAAACTCATACGACGGCGCTCAAAGAAAAATACCCGAAGCAACCCCTCGCCGAAGCAGCTAAAGATTCCTCATCGGTTGCACAGGAAATAAAAGGCCAACACGAGGAGGCCAAGAAGATCCTGCAGCAGATTGCCCGCTCCTCAGATGCTCCCCTTGAGCGTAAAAAAGCTAAGGCACTCTTGAAAAACCCTGAGTACAATCGATTAGATTCATTCCGGAAAGCGCGCAGTCGACACCGTCTACAAACCTTCAAATATGTTCTCCTCGGAGATGACTTTCTTAAGAAGAATATCCTCTACGGGGCGACTCCGCTGATCGTTTCAGGACCCGCAGGTGCCACCGCACTCGCAGCAGCTAATGTTATCATGATGGGTGGCAAATTGTATCAGGTGATAACCTCCAACCCAATCTCGTACCAGCCTGTGGTAGATAAAGGAGTGAACTACGTCCGAAATCACCCTAGTTCGGAAAGTGCTACAGAGGTGTACAGAGTCCTGGCCGATGCCTATGAGAAAGCGGGAATGTATCAAAAGGCCATTGCTTATCATCAAATGTCCGGCAAGGCCGACGAGAAAAAGATTGCCGCATTAAAAGACAAAGCAGTCAAGACGCTGTTGCGGGCAGCGGACAAATCCAACGCGATAAGCACCAAGGAGCGTTATTTAAAACAAATACTTGACGCCTATCCGGAATCTGCTGCTGCCAAAGAGGCTATTCGGAAACTGGCTGCCCTTGTGGAGAAGGAGCGTCAGGGACTTCGTATGAGCAAAAAATTCCTGATGGAAAACCCCGAGATCTACGGGCCGGAAGGGTTACGGCTGAAGTCCACCCTATTCGATAGAGATTTAAACAACATGGAGCTAGCAGATGAAGGTATTAATCTCATCAACAAGCGACATATCCTTTTCCATTTCAAGACCCCATGGGGGATTCGAAGCCAAGATTACCCGGTAGACAAAGAACCTAGCGATCGTTTTTATATGGCCTTGAGGGCCAAGAATTACGAGGTTGCTATATCCGATGTTAATCGGCGGGCCAAAGGAAGTTTAGGGGGGATCAAAAACCTGCCGATGCCTTTTCTCAAAGACGAGCTTGAGAGGGAAAATCCCCAAGAGGGAAGTGAAACGAAACTTAGGTTAGTCCGAAAGGCAACCGGCCCCTCTACCGCTTTTTCCAGAGTGCTTGACCATGAACTGCTCAGCAAGAGCGAAATGAACCCAGGTAGCCAATATACGGTCCCCCCGATCAAGGGAAACATTTCACCGAGCCACCTTGACGTGAGCGGTGCCCTTCCTGCCGGACTTTGGGGAGATAAGCTCACTTTGGGCACCGATCAGGCGAGCCCTTATGCGGGGCTACAGCTTCCCATACCCCTGTTGCAAGGATTCATTCCTGTGGACTTCTTATTGCAAGGCAGGCCCGGGCGCTTCTCCGTATTTCCAAAGATCCGCTTTAATAAAGAAAAGGGAGACGATCTCGAACTGTATCGATAGCGCTGGTAGGTTCAGTTCAGCACTAACAAAGTTTTATACTCGCGACAGGGAGTGAAAGCGAATGAGAAAAGCCCTCCAACCAAAAAATGTAGCTGATCGTAGGCCGAGATATTCGCAAGCGATCCTGACGAAACCGGGACGATTGCTGTTTATCGCGGGACAAACCGCAGTAGATAAAAAAGGGGAACTCGTTGGAAAAGGAAATATTGAGAAACAGGCCGTGCAGGTTTATAAAAATCTCGATGCTATTATCAAGGCGGCCGGAGGTTCCCGTGAGAACATTGTCAAGACAACAACCTTCCTGACAGACCGGAGAAATCGAGAAGGCCTTAACAAGGTCCGGAGAAGTTATTTCAAAAAGGTTCAGCCCACCTCCACATTGATCATCGTGAAAGGCCTGGCAAGCAAAGAGTACTTGGTGGAAGTCGAAGCCGTCGCCGTCCTGTAGCCTGGGCATGTCGGTCATCTCGGTGAACTGCAAAGCAATACGCAATGCGTAGCCTGACAGAAAAGAGATGCGTCCCCTGCGAGGGCGGCGTCCCTCCGTTGGAGTACGGTGAAGTTACAAGTCTCCTGAAGCGGATTACAGGCTGGTCTCTTGATGGAAAACGGATAACAAAAGAGTTTAGCTTTAAAAATTTTGTACAAGCTATGAAGTTCGTCAACAACGTCGCTGCTCTGGCTGAAGACGAAGGACATCACCCGGATATCCATATTCACTATAATCGTGTCCGCTTGGATATCTGGACCCACGCCATCGGCGGCCTATCGGAAAACGATTTTATCCTTGCCGCTAAAATCGACGTGCTGAAATAAACGGTTGCGGAAGGTCTCCCGACTAGGCCATTTGGAAGCCAGGGTAAACAATCTCGATCCATCTCTCCCTTTTTACCGGAACATTTTGGGGTGGAGATAACAGCGGAATCTAGAGAGAACCGATGTCAATAGATACAAAAGCTGCAAATAAAGTCTTGGCATGCCTGGATAGAAATGAATTGGCTCAGCTCGCCTGTGATCTGGTGAACATTCCGAGCCCTACAGGACAGGAGAAAGATATCGCTGAATTTATCTTGGGCTGGTTCGAGGCTAACGAACTGAAACCCATCCGTCAGGAAGTGGAAGTGGATAGGCCCAACGCGGTAGGCATTTTAAAAGGGCGGGGCGGCGGCTTGAGTCTGGGTTTCAATGGGCATATGGACACCAGCTTTACTGGAACGGACCAGGACTTACGCATGGTGGCTGACGTCGAGCCAGACTCGGCGCTGAAAGGATCCATTCATGAAGGAAAGGTCCGCGGGCTGGGAATATCCAACATGAAAGGTGGCATTGCGGCCTTCATGTTGGCAGGCAAAGCGCTCAAAAAAAGCGGCCTCAAACTCAGCGGTGATGTCATCTTTGCCGCGGTCGTGGGGGAGATCTCACGGACACCCATTGGGCCCTGGCAGACGAAAGAATTTCGTGGGGAAGGGGCTGGAACAAGGCACCTGCTAACGCACGGAATGCATTCCGACTTTGCGGTTGTAGCGGATGGATCGGACCTCAATATTGTATGGACGCAAACTGGTGTTGTCGACTTCAAGATCACCACGTTCGGCAAAGCACAGGCGGCCTGGGGAAGCAAGCGATCTACCCATCCGCCGGTCAAGCTGAATGCGATCGTGAAGATGACAAAGATCATAGAGGCCCTGGAGCAATGGGCGGAACATTTTGAAGAAGCCTATATCTACCAGTCCCCTACCGGTCCGATCCTTCCGAAAGTAAACATAGGCGCCATCGAGGGCGGGGCCCCGTATAGACCCAACTACTTCCCGGGTGTCTGTAGTATTTATGTGGATGTGCGAATCCCACCTCAAGTGAGGCCAGTAGCTGTACAAGCCGAGATACAAAGCACCCTCTCTTCTCTAGGCATCGAGTATAATTTAGAAGCCTATAAATCTCTCCTTGGACACGAAGGCAAAGGTGTGGCTCCCTTAGTAAGCTCCCTTGAGGAAATCTATGAATACCTGTTTAACGAAAAACTGAAAGGGGAGGTCCCCGAGAGGGCAAGTATCTGGACCGACACGAATATCTATAATGAGATGGGTATTCCAGCCGTTAAAATAGGACCAAGGGGAAAGAGGATCGGTCCCAGGGCAGAGGAACTAAAGATCAATGATATGTTCAAAGCTGCGCAGATCTACGCCTTAGTCGCCATGGACATATGCAACCGGGAACGTCCCGGAATAGGCTGAAGGATTCACCATTCAGTCTACCCCATGGAAAGCGTCGCTGATTTCCTTGATCGTGTCCTAAGATATGCCTACGCTTAAAGTTTACGGCTTGACAATTAGAGAGGGCTCTTCCGTCTCTGCCTTGGTTTGCGAAGTATAAAATGCGAGACTTTTTTGGATCAAAACCGAAAAAAAAGAGATATCTAACCCGCCCAAATCTTCTTCTCTGAGCTGAAGCGCCAAAGCCAGCGCCAGTTTTGCTTGCTCCTCCCGTTTGGTCTCTCCAAGGTAGAGGGCCATATCTTCCATCCTTCTCTGAAAGAGTTTCGCTTTCTCACCTGAAAAGAAGTCTCGTACCGCGACGCGGACGATCCCGGCTAAGCGAGCCTCTTTCTGAAGCGGATTTAACACAAGACGGCTCTCCTGAGCCTCTGTCATCTGCTCCAAGTACGGTTGAACCCAATCCTCATCTAAAACCCACGGGTGAAACTCAGGTTCATCCAAAAGGCGACGGGACAGATCCCGCCAGGCGCCGGAGCGGACACCTTCCGAGCTCAACCGGTCATAGACAGGATGGGGAACGGGCTTCGGTTTACTTTGGGTGAAAAGAGACCGCAAGGAAGGAAATGATTCCACTTCACTCCGTCCGACACCTTTGGCCTTCTCGAACCCTTCGTAAAGAATTTGATCACCATATTCCCAAGGTATGGTGATCATGGTGACACCATGATTTTCTTTGATCTCCTGACCCATCCGCCGTAAATCCTTACGACGGACCATTGCACCGCCCACCTGCATCAACCCTTCCCGATCGCTGACCATTGCTTGGAGCCACTGGAGTCCACTTCCGATCTGAGGCCTAGCCAACCATACCAGTCGACCACCCGTACCGTCCACCGAGGAGAGATAACCCTCAATCTCCGGTCCCACTTTGACAAACGGCCGTGGAGCCGATTTCTCTCGCGTTTCCGCTTGAGGGACCGTCATTCCTCTCTGAGCGAGCTTAAAAAGGGAGCGGCGAATCTCCTTTCTGATCTCTCTATCGGTTGTCTTCCGTTCCACCGAGGCAAGGGCCTCAAGGGCGGTGGGATCGGCAATGCGACCTAAAAGAAAGATGGCTGCGAGGTCGGTCTCACGTCCTTTTCCAAGATGGGCGCTTATTGAACCCACAGCCGCCGAAGAGAGATTTTCCGTTTCGACTCCCACTTGACGGAGCTGTTCGATCCCTTTTTGCACGGCGATCCGATGTAAATTTTTTTTAGACAAGGCTTTTTCCTAACCTTCGTTTATGACCTTTTGCATTCTAGCTATGGATCAAGGCCCGTCAGTGGGTCCTTTATGCTCTTTGAATGATGTGCCATACTTTGTTTAGGTTTCCAACCCCGGTTAGACACCAGCAGACTTTCCTGGGTGTGCTGGTTTGACTCGCGTGAACGTTCTAGTTTTGATACAAGTAAAGCTGAAATACAGAAATTTGCCCATGCAAACACTGTAGAGAGTTAGGATACGACAAACAAGAAGGGCAACTCATGAACCAGAAAATGTCAAGAAAGCTGCTCCTGTTTCTATTCATGGCGACCATCGCTCTGGTCTTCGGAAACTCGTTTCACGTCCCAGGGGCCCTTTCAAGTAAAGTCGCAAAATCACCGGCCCCTAAGTATATCTTCATCTTCCTGGCTGATGGGGCGGGTATTGCCCATCTAGAGTTGGCCAGACTCTACAACCGGTATATCTACCACCAGGGACTGACCATCTCCGACAAGATCATGAAGGAAGGGACTTTGGGGCTTTTAACAACCCACTCGGCGGATTTTCTCGTAACCGACTCCGGTGCAGCAGGCACTGCAATGGCGAACGGTTGTAAAGCTCGAAACCAGCAGATCGGCATCTGTGCAAACGGGAAAACTCCCAAGACGGTTTTGGAAATAGCCAAAAAAAAAGGGGCGCGTATAGGGCTGGTTACCAACTCGACCATCTACGACGCTAGCCCGGCGGCGTTCGCCACCCACGTCCCTAATCGTGAGCTTCACAGTTTGATTGTTGACCAATACCTTAACTTGGAACCTGAGTTGCTACTCGGCGGAGGCCGCGATCAATTTTTACCGCGTACCCAAAAGGGCAGCAAAAGAAAAGATAAGCGGGATATGATCGCTCTTTTTCAAAGAAAGGGGTATGCCTATGCGTCAAACAAAGAGGAACTTAAAAACATAAACGGGCCGAAGGTACTAGGTCTTTTCAGTCTGAAGGAAATGAGCTATGAGATTGACCGGGACAAAAAGATGGAACCCTCGCTCACTGACATGACAGAGGCCGCCATTCGTATTTTGCAAAGGGGAAATCCACGGGGTTTTGTCGTCTTTATAGAGAATGAAAACAACGACACCGCTGCCCATCGAAACGATGTTATTCCCCTGATTCAAGACTTCAGGGAATTTGACCGAGCAGTGGGGCTCGCCTATAAGTTTTATCAAAAGCACTCCCGTCAAACCCTTCTTTTGGTCACTGCAGACCATGAGACAGGCGGGCTAAGTGTGACCAAGGGTGCTTCCATGCAGGATCTAAGGGACCTCCAAAAGGCGACTGTAAAGAGGGAAAAGCATAAACCCAATTCCTACCCCAAGAGGGCAGCCGCAGCAATAAGGGCTATTGTAGCTCATAATCCTTACGTATCTTGGGGTTCAACAGGCCACACGAATCAGCCGGTTTTCGTGGGGGCCTTAGGGGTAGGGGCCGAGAAATTTCGTGGTTATCAAGACAACACGCAGTTTGCTGAGCACCTCTCCACCTTGATTCAGGGGCACATGACCCACTGAAAAGCCGGCCAGGTTGACACGCATCATCACCAGCCTGCTTCCGATGAATTACTTTTCCTTAAGATCAACGTTGATATCCAACACCTCTCCACCACGAACCAGATCAAACGGCACGATTTTTTTACCCAAATCAGGATGCCAGATCTCAAGGCGGTATTTCCCAACAGGGACGGAATTCACTCGATAATTACCTTCCCTGTCGGCAGCGGAGAAATACGGGTGACCTTCAACTACGATAAACGCCTCCATATTCGGATGGACATTGCAGCGAATTCTCACTACCCCTGGTTTATCAAAGTTCAACTTCCGGCTCTTGCCGGGAGGATAGAGACCAAGATCAAATTTTTTGGGTACCGATGTCGAGTAAATATTGTGCCACGTCTTGTCGTTGTTGGGAAACGCCACCGTTGCACCGAGCCGGACGGCTAGGACATGAGGGATAAATTTCTTATCTCTCTGGTCCATGATCACAGACATCGGTTTCTCCGTTCTTTGAGATTTGAGAAGTTTCTCCGGAAGCCCTTCAACCGAAACGACGACGTCCGACGTCGGCCTTCCGCCGATGGTAACAGTACCCTTGACAATCCCGGTCTTATCGGCCTCAACACCCTGTGCAAGCGCAGGAAAGAACAAGCAGAACAAAATTACAACCGGGAGCCGACGCCAATTCATCTCCTCGCTCCTTGAGGGAACGAAAGGGTGAAGTCTACTTTGCTCTTTTCCCCTCCTTTAACTTCAACCCTTTTCTCCTCCACACCCAAACTCTCGTGCCACACCTTCAACCGATAGGTGCCTGGAGGGACATTGCTGATCAAGTACTCTCCGTAGATATCCGTGACGGCATGATAAGGGTGGTCCGTTACCACGATATATGCGCTCATCCAAGGGTGAACCTCACAGTGAATTTTTACGATACCGGGACTGACCAGAGGCTTTCGCGTCACCCTTCCAGGAAACAGGCCGACATTGAACTGCGGTTGCCCATGTTGGAAAACAGCGTGCACGGTATGGAGAATCGGGTCACCGTTCTTGAGGACCAAAAATTGCCCCACGCCTGCCGCCTGAACATGAGGAACAAAGCGGCAACTCAGATTATCCATCTCATGGGATGCTTCCCTTTCAACTGCTTTCCCTCTGGCGACTCCCTCTAGGGTGACCACCGCATACCGTATTCCCTGGCCGGGCCCCATGACCAGAGTTTCGTTCGGAACCCGTTTGCAGAACTTCTTAGCTTTTACGATTCTTAACGGAGGTAGCTCGGGGGCTTTGCCGCGGAATCTTACAAAGCCGGCAATAGTTCCCCCGTTCGTGACCGCAACTTCCTCGTACGCAAATGCAGAAAAGGGTAGAAACAGGAACCCGATAAAACCTAACCAGACAGCAGCGATTTTTATTTTTTTTATCATCTTAAAAATTTAACACGCAAGCCTTATGCCAGAACGGTTTTGTTTATTTTCAATAAGCCGGAGGGGCTTACTTTTCGCAGGATTGAGAAGATGAAGAGGAAGAAATCCCAAAAGTAGGAAGAGAGGCCGGAGATAACCTACAAAGCTGCTGGTAACACGCCGCCTTTCAATATGGCATGTTTTATGCTCCTATAGATAAATCACAAGGGGAAAAAAATCTTAACGAGTAAAGGGGAAGTCTATGGATAAGATCAAAAAGATTCTCGCGCCGACCGATCTATCAGAGTTATCTCGGACAGGTATTCGCTATGCTCTCGACCTAGGTCGCATGGTAGGGGCCGAGGTAACGATTTATCATGTCATCAACCATGGCGAACTGATCGATTACGGAGAAGAGACGCAAGAGCGACTGACGATCAATTACACAAGGCACCTACCTCAACAGCTTATGGAAAGGTTCCGGATCGCCCTGGCCCGTTTTTTAAAGGATAACTTCTCCGATCTCCTTCCGCTGGTGGACACCCGGGAAAAGGTAGAGATCGGCAAGCCCGATAAAACGATTGTCGACCTGGCAAAAAGGGAGGGGGCGAGTCTGATAGTTATGTCTACCCATGGACGGACCGGCCTCGCTCACGTTCTTGTTGGAAGCGTGACTGAAAAGGTGGTTCGTAATGCGGGATGTCCCGTCCTTTCGATCCATCCCGACGAAGAGCAGAGGGCGGTCCAAATGGCTACGGCACTCGGTTAGCCGGGGATATGCATTGTTTCAGCCCGCTTTTGCTTTTTAGTCCTTCTGACCTCCTCAAGGAGCCTGGCAGCCGCAGGGCGGTCGGAAGGGTCGTGGCTATGGTGCGCAAAAAAGATTTTGCCCGCATCATCGAGTAAGAAGTCCCCGCCGGCCTGGAAATAGTCGTCCTTACCATAGTTCTGAAACTTTCTTCCTTCCCCCAACAACTTCCAGTATAACTTTAGCGTGGAAACAGAGAAAACACGATACCACGGCAGCCGTCTCAGACCGAAATAATTGTAAGCTTTGCGATCCGGGTCAGCCAACAGAGTGAAAGGCCACTTCTGCATCTGCTGGTAATAAATCAGGCGTGCCGGCTGGGCAAACGAAATCACGACAATGGCCACCCCCTGTTCCGCGAATTGACCCTTCACTGCCTGCACCTCCCTGAGGTGCTCCTGGCAAGGGAGTCAGGCTAGGTGACGTAAGAAGATTACAAGCAATAGATCCGAAGTGTAGTCCTTCAGGTTGGTAGGTTTTCCTTCAAGATCCAGTAAGGATACGCGATCTAGCGGAATGGATTCCATTAACATAGTGTCCCACTAAAAAGATCGAGACACAATGTTTCTTGGCCCAGGCTCTGTTTTCCTAATCAACTTCTCCACAGGAAACGATGGTAGAGCAGCGTAAATCAAATATCTCGTACAGAGGCCTCTTAGTCACTGGAGCAAATCTCCGATCTGCTGATCCATCCAAGGTTTCATCCCACGCGGGCATCCTGGGCCTGCCACCCCTCTGCCTTCCACGCCGCGGCAACCCACATGGTGTTAGCCCAGGTTTGGCTGGACCGCTACAGCGTGCAGTGCCATAGTCAGAGAAAGAGCAAAGAAAGTGAGCCAGATCAGGACCAGGGTGATAACCTGAGCGACCCGATTCCGGAGAAGACCGTCACCGTAACCCCATATCATCGCCAACGCGCCGACGGCGAATACGACACACATCCAATCATTATATTCGTGGAAGGTGTAAAGCGCATAATGTAGAGGGGCGCTCTTGGCCAGCACCTGGGCTTCCAGTTCAGGCCGCGGGACATAGTGCACGTGCAAGTAGGCCCACAT
>JBHHYU010000074.1:0-15285 GCA_046757725.1 Binatia bacterium | reverse complement strand
CAAACACGAGCATACCAAAAGTATGCTCAGGAGGGGGCCTCAATGAGTATCAAGCAAGTTATATCAACCACCGGGTTTGAATCCCCGTGTTCGACCCAAGAGACGATCTATGGGGGAAGATCTGCCGCTTCTCCCCTTTGGAAACCCCATCGGCTTTGTGCCCGCCTCAAGAAGCGGGGTTTACATTCAATCAATTTTGAGTGATTTGATCAGCTTCATGAGATGGGTTCTGTGGAGACCCAAGGCCTTAGCTGCAGCGGCGCGATTTCCCCAGGCCTCACTCAGAGCTTTTACGATTAACTCCCGTCGATAGCCGTCCATGGCCTGATGATACGACAAACTGTCTGACGGAACTCTCGCTTCTGTCCCAATGACACGAGGAGGTAAATCACCGAGTGTGATTTTTGGCCCCTGGCCTAGGACTACGGCCCTCTCTACCACGTTGGCCAGCTCTCGCATGTTTCCGGCTCCAGTGCTTTCTTGACCACAAGGGCTACATCGTTCAGTTCAAAGGACTTGGTAATGAAATTATAAGCCCCTTCTTTCATCCCCTGAACTCCCGTTCTATAGTGCCGTGCGACGTGATAATCACAACCGGGACATCGTTTTCTCTCCTGCGAAGCTCTTTGATAACCTCAAGTCCGTTCATGCCAGGCATCATGTAATCCAGCAGAATAAGATCCGGCTGGGAAAACTCAACTTGGAAGCGTAAAGATAATACTATTTAGGACGAGTTGAGAGAAACGGTAGAGCCTTCTTGCAGCTTTTCGGCCTTCCGCTTATAGTGTGGGTCAACATGACCCGGAGCACGCAAGAGTGAATCAGAACTGGCTTGTCACAATCTTCTTTTTTGTCCTGTTGTTCGTCATCCTCTATCTCGCCTTTCTCATCCTTAGCCCGTTTCTCCAGGCCATTACCTGGGCAGCTATCCTCGCAATTGTGGTCTACCCGGCTTATGCCTTCCTGCTAAAAGTCCTGAGAGGCAGGGCTACCCTGGCAGCCCTGATTGTAACGGTACTCATCATCTTCCTCATTGTTTTCCCGGCCATGAGAATATCGATTTTTCTGACACAGGAGGCAGGGGAACTCGCCCAGACAGTTCGCACCTATGTGAACGGGAACGAATTCGAGGCCTGGACGGGAAACCCTTGGGTCAAGGATATCACGAGACTCTGGGATACGGTCTCATCGGAATTAGCGGTTTTCAAGATCGATCTCAGAAAGGCGGCGGTTCAAGGGGTACAGCAAGCCTCTGGGTTTTTAGTTTCCCAGGTAGGAGACGTAGCCCAGAATGTGTTTCTCTTCGTAATAAATTTTGTCATCACCCTCTTCAGTTTTTTTTTCCTCATGCGTGACGGCAAACATCTGTCCGAAAGGATCCGCTCGCTTTTACCTATGGACCAGGAGCATAAGGAACATCTCTTCCAGAATATTGTCAACGCGTTGTACGGAGTCATTCATGGAGCTCTGATCACAGCCATGGCCCAAGGCCTCCTCGCCGGCCTAGCCTACTGGTTCCTCGGCGTACCTTTTGCCATTCTGTTGGGAGTGGCCACGGCCTTTATGGCCCTGCTGCCTATCGGGGGTTCTTTCTTAGTCTGGTTCCCCGTTTCTGTCTATCTTTTTCTTCAAGGAGACTATGTACAAGGCCTGATCCTTATGGTTTGGGGAGGGGGTATTGTAGGGACCATCGATAATATTCTCAAACCCCTATTGATCGGAAATCGTCTGCGACTTCCGACTCTTTTTCTATTCTTCAGCATCCTGGGAGGCCTCAGACTCTTCGGCGTGCTCGGGATCATCCTTGGGCCTGTGCTTTTTGCCCTTCTGGCTGCTCTCTTGGACCTTTACATGAAGGAATACGTAACTGCTCGGACAGGCCATGTGTAATGGCCCATCCACCAGTAACCCGGGCAAAGCAAATTGGCAAACAGTATTCCCCTCTATCCCTGGAGTTCTGCGATATCGTTCCGCTTGAGTTTACCCGTTGCAGGCGATAGGACCTATTTGCGACTAGGTTGAAGACAAGATCCAGGGTTTCCCGACAAAAGCGAAGACCCTAGATGCCTTAACCCGGCATTGATATGGAGCAGATGGCTGCCGGCACTCCTGGCAAGTTCCTTCTGCACATCCTGCGCCATGGCAATTGTAGCGGAGGCAGTGGAAAAATTCTGCTCTTCGATCTTAAGAATCCTCTCCACGTTTTTTCCCAGCCAGTCCGCTTCCCTCTCCTTGAAAAACGACAGAGCAGAGACCTCATCCTTGGCAAAAGGATAGAGCAGATGTTCATGCTCCATGCTGCCCCAATGCTCGGGTTTCCAGGCAGCAAGAAGCTTAAAGGGACCCAGAAAGAGCCACGGCCCGATGCCCTTTGGCGTTTTTTTTATGCTCAAAAGACCCGCCGCATTCAGCACAATCTCTTGGTAAAGCCAAATGTCGGTTGCGGAATACTCATCGGTGATACTGGACGCATCCTGGGTAATGAGCACAATCCTCCACAGCGTAGCCGCCTCACGAAAAAGAGGGACTTGAGCGTTGTCCTCTAGGACACTTGGCTCTCCCTCTTCTTCCAGGTAGGATGAGATCTTTTGATAAAACGACTGATCCGCCTTGACTGGAAAACACTCCGCCAACCATTCCGCAACGGCTAGGTTAAATAGCGGTGGATCTCGAAATCTTACCCGAAGCTCAGAAAAACGACCCGCAAGCTCTCGAAGCGCGTCTTCGCCGCGTTCCGTCAGAACTTGGGCGGCCTTTTGTTTAGTCAGCGGCAAACTTCTCAGACGCTCATCCATGCTCGTTTCTTTTGTCCGTTTAACTTCATCTATCGTTAGTTAGCCTGACCAGGAAAATGAATGTGTTCCGGTTTGAAATCTCGTTCGCCAAAAAACCGGGCTTGTTTTCTTACCTCAACGTTCCAGCGCCTCGCATCTAGCACTTACCGTATTGTCTCATAGCCTTATCGCCCACCGCGTTTATAACACCCATTTCGCCGCTGCACAATCGATGGGAAAAAGGTAGAAAACAAGAGAAAAACGTGACTATATTAACGGGGGTAAATCTAAAATCGGTGAGATAGGAAAGGAGATCCTATGGCGGAGGACATCCAAATAAAAAAAGAGATTGTAGTGGAGGCGGACGCGGAGACCATGGAGAAGCTCCGTAAAGAGGGGCATGCTAGGGGTTTTACCGTGCAGTGTGACGAGGGTCCACGCTCCGGCGGCGATAACACGGCCCCACCTCCCTTGGCCTATTTTGCTCTATCCCTAGGTTTTTGACTACTCACCCAACTTTCCCGGTACGGGGAAATGATGAAGACCAAAATCAGTAAAGCCCGCGTATCTGTAAAAGCCAGATTTAAAAGTGAGGGCTCTGTTCTAAGACAAACAGTTCAGGCAACCGGCGTCGGTTTTGAAATGCAGGTGCAACTGGAGTCTGAGGGAGCACCCGATCGGGTTGCAGCAGTGGTTCGCAACGCTGAGAACGGCTGTTATGTGATGCAGACGATCCTCCAGCCGGTCCCGGTGGAGCGCAATTTCACTCTGAACGGTGCCGCGTTTGATCCCGAAGGACTTGGAAAATAAAAGGTGAAATCCTTGCCTTACAGAGCTATAAAAATCAGGAATTGCAATGGCTGAGGAGACAGAAATGCTCGCAGTTAAATATAAGGAAGGATCGCTTGAGCCCAAGGTTAACCAGCTGATCCGTTTTGCCGTGAACCTGGCCATTGGAAACGAGCATGGAGCGAAGCACCACCTTGATGACGCACGGAAATTAGGAGCTACCAATGACGAGGTCCGGGAGACCGTGGTTTGTGCCATGCGGCCTGTGACCGCTAAACTGCGGGGTTTAGCGAGAAAAATAGTCTCTCAATAGATTGTTGAGAGACTATGCCTGTAAACCCCCCGACAAAGGTCCTGACCCCAGGCAAGCGAGAAACAGCCAGGCAAAGGAGTACAAGGACAGTTTTAAGTTTTATACCTTGGGTGAACCCAAAACCCGGAACTCGAAACTCCTAACCAAAAAAGTCCAGATGGCCCTTTTCCAATAATCTGCCAATAGTTTTATGAAGAATCGAAGTCAGTTAAATTTTTATGAACCAATGGACAATTGAGGTTAGCGAGGCCCATTTCCAGACAGAGGTCGTGGAACGCTCCCGGCAGCTTCCGGTCATGGTCGATTTCTGGGCACCTTGGTGCGGTCCCTGCCGAGTCTTGGGCCCGGTGCTGGAGCGGCTCGCTGAGGAGCAAGCGGGAGAATTCATCCTCGCCAAGGTGAATGTGGATGAAAATCCTTCTCTGGCTGCTCGTTTTCAAATCCAGGGTATCCCGGCAGTGAAAATGTTCAAGGATGGCAACGTGGCGGGGGAATTTACCGGGGCCGTGCCGGAGACATCGGTGCGCGAGCTGCTTTCTCGCCTGCTTCCATCAGAGTCAGACCGCCACGCCCTTGAAGGGGCAAGATTGGAGCAGGAAGGCCAAACGGAGAAGGCCAAAACCATTTATCAAGAGATTGTAAATGAAGATCCCAACCATGCCAAGGCCCTTTTAGGTCTGGGTCGGATCCTCATGGCGGCTGATGACAGGCAAGCTTCTCTGAATTACCTGGAGAGAGTCGCGCTGGAGTCGGCCGAACGGCAGGAGGCCGATCAACTCATAGCTAGACAAAGCCTCCAGGAAGGGGCCGACCAGAACGAATCGGCTCTACAAGAATTCCTGACTTCAGACCCGGACAATCTAGAGGCGCGATTCGGGCTGGCTCAGGTCATGGCTGCGGAGGAAAGATACGAAGAAGCGCTGGAGCAGTTTTTGACCGTGATAAAAAAAAATCGGAGTTTTCACGAAGACGGAGCCCGTAAGGCAATGCTTCGGATCTTCGACGTCCTAGGGCCTGAAAGCGAACTAGTAGAAAGGTACCGTGCCGAGTTAGCCAAGGCCCTTTTTAGTTAAAGAACGTTTTTTCTTTCTTTAGGACTGCAGCTGCTCTCACCGAACTTATCAATCAAAACTCGCAGAACTCGTTTGATTAGGCCGCAGGGGCAAGGGTTTCTAGTCCGATTCGAATCACCCGACTGAAGCTGCTCAGTTTCGGCATGCCAGTAAAAGAAGCGTTCTTTGCAGCCAGCCCTTCGGCGGACTCAAGCTGTCAGGCATCGGCTCCAAGGCGGGTGGGTCGGACTATCTCCTTCAGTTTCTCGAACCCCGTACTATCAGCGAGAATACCCTCCGCCACGGATTCCTACCACCTGAGGAACTGAAACAGGGCTAAAATCGCTGCCAAATTCGTCGCAAAAACTATTTGTTTCGAGGAAAGATGAACGCAACACCCGCAGTTCTTTACCTGCCTTTTGCGTACGGTAACGAGGTTAGTCTCTCTGACCTAACAGCTAGCGGCCATGGGAGGAGGAACAAGTCGAAGGGGGGCAAAACTTTTCTGTATTGATCAGAAAAAAACGATGGCCAAACACAAACAAGTGGATATGCACCACCGCTCAGATCAATTGAACGGGAATGGAAAGCACGTCGAACCTCTCTTGGTTTAGCGAGGAGCGGACTGTGGCCAGTGAGTGTTTATTTTAAGATGGTAACCATACCTATCCCGATGAAGAGCAAGCCGGAGGCCAGCTTTAGGTATCTAGGGTTTATGAAATCGCCCGCTTTAGCACCAATCAGTACGGCTAGTAAAGAAATTAAAACCAGAGCGGAGCAAGAGCCGAGCACGACGACCCATTTGTTATATTGAGGATTTGCCGCAAAGGAAAGAGTGGCAATCTGGGTTTTGTCTCCCAGTTCCGCCAGAAATACAGCGGTAAAAGTCGCAATGAATTGTTCTACCATTTATTGACCTCCAATCGAGTCTCTCTGAGCCTCCCCCTCGGGAATCGTAATTGCCCCGGCCGTCCCCACCGACAAGCCTTTGACAAACACGCCTCTACCTGGGAGTACGACAACTAAACGATCTCAAACCAGTGATTGTCGGTAAACCAATGATCTTTACATAGGTTGACATAATAGTTGTTAAACGGATAGTCTGTTTTTAAGATTTCTCAGTTGGCCGGCCAACCTACTCCATTAGGAACTGTTGCTTGGTCGCGGCTGATCCTTCAGCGCGGAATGCCTTGGCTTAAAGCAGATTTCTATAATGGTTATTCCAGTGTCCATGAAGGATCAGACTCAGAAAAGTTGAAAATTTTAAGACTCGGCTTAGGCTGGGGATTATCAATAGAACCTAATTTGATCGAACTGTAGGGAGGTACCATGTCACAAGATTCCAAAAAAAAATGGCAGGAACCAACAGACGAGAAACAAAAGGCCGGCTTCGGCAAGTTTCCTCGCCCGAAGACACCGTATGACATCTTCATGGAAGAACAGGAGATCCCCATTTACCGTGAGATTGGGGTCAGGAGGGTGCAGGATCTACCCATGAAACCATGGAAACGCATGGGCGGCAATGGAACCTTTATTCAGCTTTTAGGTACAGAGGGGCTTTGGGGCACCTACGTCATCGAGGTACCAGGCGCAAGCGCCCTGAACGCAGAGCGCCATTTGTATGAAGAGCAATATCTTGTTGTCGACGGCCGCGGAACCACTGAAGTCTGGGCTGATGGGAGCAACAAGAAGCTCACCTTCGAGTGGCAGAGCGGTTCTTTGTTCTCGATTCCTATCAACGCGTGGCATCGAATCGTTAACGCCACCTCCAGCCCGGCGTTACTGTTGGGGGGAACAACCGCGCCCAATATTATGAATTTGATTTCCAACCAGGACTTTATCTTCAACTGCCCCTACCATTTCAAAGACCGTTTCGATCCAACGGACGATTATTATAAACCCAAAGAAGAGATCGAACCGGACCCGGTCCGTGGCCTGGCAATGCGACAAACGAACATTATTCCGGATATCGTGAATTGTGAGCTGCCCCTGGACAACCGGCGGTCCCCCGGCTATCGCCGTATCGAACCCCATATGACCGGAAACCATTTCTACATGTGGATCGGGCAGCATGAGAACGGGCGGTACTCCAAGGCCCACGCTCATGGTTCAGCAGCTGTACTGATCTGCCTCAGGGGCAAGGGCTACACCTATACCTGGCCCAGCACCCTTGGCACGACGCCTTGGAAGGATGGCCGCGGCGACCAAGTAAGGCGGCAAGACTACGAGCCCGTGGGAATGGTTAGCGCAGCGCCTATGGGCGGCAACTGGTTCCATGCCCACTTCGGAATCAGCAAGGTGCCCCTTCGCTTGACCGCCTGGTTCGGGCCCAACGCCCCCGGGCGCGAGCGAGGCCGACCGGGTGAGCGGGCAATTGACTACGGCGCCATCGAAATCAAGGATGGTGGGACGGCGGTCGCATACCGAGACGAGGATCCACACCTTCGTGAGGAGTACAAGGCCACGCTGGAGCGGGAAGGCGTTGTATCCAGGATGGACGATTCGATCTACGAGTAGGCGAGGTTTTTCACTAAGAAGAGTCATTCGGATGCCCTCACAACAACTCGGTTTCACCGGAGCGAACCGTCATATTGTCGAAGAAGACGAGATTAAACTCACCAGCGTCGGGGTCGATATCGGCTCCTCTACTTCTCATCTCGTGTTTTCCCGCCTCGAGCTTAAACAAGAGAACACACGCTATACCGTCGTGCGGCGTACTGTCTTGAGCGAGTCTGAGATCCTACTTACTCCTTATGTGGATCTGGAGACTATTGACGCGAGCGCTCTGGAAACCTTCATTAACCGCCAATACGAGATAGCGGAGTTGAGCCGAGCAGATGTGGACACCGGCGCACTGATCCTAACTGGGATCGCCGTGCGCCGGCGGAATGCTCGGGCTATTGGAGAACTGTTCGCAAAGGAGGCGGGCCGTTTCGTAGCGGTCAGTGCTGGAGACAGCCTGGAATCTACGATGGCTGCCCATGGTTCTGGTGCTGCGGCACGGTCCGCCGATTTAGCAGGACCCATCTTGAATATTGATGTAGGCGGAGGCACGAGCAAGATTGCGATCTGCTCAAGGGGCAAGGTACGGGAGGTAACGACCCTAGATGTCGGGGCCCGTCTCGTGACACTCAGTGACGACGGGGTGGTTACCCGAATCGAGGAAGCGGCGCACCGTCATGCCATAGCTGCAGGCATCGAATTGAAGCTTGGACAGAGGATTGACCATGCCGGGATACGATGCCTAGCTTCCACTATGGCCGACCGCTTGATGGAGGTAGTCAGCCTAGGCAGGTTATCTCCCGAAACTCATGCCCTGTTACGCCTGCCGCCCCTATCGTACCGTGGCAAAGTGGCTTCCATCATTTTTTCCGGCGGAGTCTCCGAATTCATCTATGGCCATACGGCCGGAAACTTCGGCGACCTGGGATCCTTGTTGGCAGACGAAATTTCACAGCGGGTTCAACAACTAGGCATCCCGGTCATGGAACCCACAGCGGGAATCCGAGCAACGGTCATCGGTGCTTCACAATACACGATTCAGGTCAGTGGCAGCACCATTTTCGTTGAGCCGCAATCCGTTTTGCCCGTCCGCAATATTCCGGTCGTCACACCTGAGTTTCCAATCCAAGATGAGAAGATCAACGAGAACGCCGTACGGGACGCGGTTTGGAATGCTCTGAGGCGGCTTGACCTAATGGAGGCCAAGCAGCCTGTGGCCATTGCGTTTCACTGGGACGGTTCCGCAACCTTCGCTCGGTTGCAGGCTTTTTGTACGGGAGTTGTGGAAGGTCTTGAGAAGGTTCTGGCCAAGGCGCATCCACTCATTCTCGTAAGTGACGGTGACATCGGAGGCGTATTGGGACTCCATTTTAAGGAGGAGATGCGGCTCGATACTCCGATCATTTCAATCGACGGTATTGTTCTGCAGGAGTTTGACTACACCGACATCGGCGCTCTCATCCCATCATCCGGTTGCGTGCCGGTCGTTATCAAGTCGCTTATCTTCCCCGCTTCGGCACGCCAGGTTAGTAGTTAATCCCTTTCTTTCTGGTTCCTTCACCCCTCAGCTACTCAAGTTGAGAGCACCGGCATCCCAGCCGGCTCAGGAGAAGGTAAACCTGTTGCTTCACACCAATAACTGGTATCGTAAAAATGCTCCGCGGGAGCGAAAGAAGGTTGATAAACACCCATTTCTATCCGGAGTTCTAGGACACGGCGGATGGAGACTGGATTGATCTGAGCCTTAGGAATGATCCGGCCAATAGCGTGTTGCGCTGCAGCAAGGGTCAAACCGAGTTCTTCGAGGACGAGTTTCAGGGTCTCGTTGCGATTGGCCGGATCTGAGATCCAATCCGTAGCCGCAGACCAAGCACGGATAAAGCCCACGACAGTGTCACGATGCCCCTCTAGCCAAGCCCGTCGGCTCCAGCCACAGGTTAAAGGCCAGTTTGGCACGTAATCTGCTGCCCGAGCAAGGATTTTTCCACCGGCGGCTAGGGCCTTATCACTGCTAGGAGGGGTTAGCATAGCGGCTATCACGCGTCCTTCTGTAAATGCTTCAAACCGTTTGGGTGAGGCACCGATAATTTCGACTCGGTATTCGTTGTCTTCAATTCCGTGTTGGTGCAGGATTTTTTTTCGAATCAGATCTAGGTTGGAATCCCCCGGATCCCCAGCCAAGAGCTTGCCGCGCAGGTCTTCTATGGAAGTCACTTCTGGCCTCCCTATCAAGCAAGCATTCAACCCCTCCTCGGCTTGCATGAAGAGTCGGTAGTCGACCCCGTCCGTTGTGGCGCGAGCAATCATGGTATCGGCGCTGCTTAAAGTAAAATCCCAGCGCCCCTCGGCCATCCCCTGATTATGATCTGGGGCATAGGTCGCCTTATGAAATTCCATCCTCAACCCTTCCTTGGCAAAGAGGCCAAGTTTTTCAGCTACCAGGTAAGGTGGACGCCGGTGATAACCTGTCACTTTTAACACATCCAAAGCGCTGATATCCTCCCGTCCGGACGTTAACACTTTTCCAGGTAAGACTGCGGTTGGACAGGTCTCTTGCCCCTATGACAAAGTAAATGAACCGAACTCGTATCGAAATACCAATGGTTGCGAACAGATATCGAGGATCGAGACCTCTCCCCCTTCGATTTTCAGTGTGGCTGACCTGTCATTAACGTTTCGGCTCGATCTTTTTCCCGTAGCTTATCTCCCCCTTATCGACCCTGAGTGAAAATCCACACTCCGGGTTGGTACATGCCCAAGCCTTAAAAGTCACAGAAGCTCCATCTTGGCCATAATCCGATAACGGAATGAGAAGACCATTGTTGCATTTCTGGCATTTCGGCAGCTCCATCTCCACTCCTCCTTTCGGCTCGTCGGAAAAAAACACCATGGATCTAACAGAAAAGAATTTTATAGGACATCAGGGGTGAAATCAAGCAAGCATTCTTTTCCCGCCTTGTCCGACAGTCCCATGGCCGGTATAAACTGACGGATCCCTTTCCTGCAAATTTGGGCAGGAGCATTCGATACAGGAATTTTGAACATAGATCGTACAAAAGAAACCCTAGCCGATCCATTTTTACTCCCCCATCGTTTACCCTCGACGCGCCTCCCATTCGTCGTGTTACGGGACTCCCTGAGGGACCCTTTTTGCGATACCCTTAAAAATGTTGATCCATTTCCACCCTACACGAAAGTACCTTTCTGACCCGAGGCTATACCGTTGCCCTACACCTGAAATTCGAATCTGATTGACACCATTCGGTCCTCAGGGTATAGTTCAAGTCCGTGATGTGCTTTCCGCAAGGACCGTCGCGGTTTTTTATTTTCTGCCTCAGGACCCTGAGTACCGGCCCTTCAGTCTTTGGTTCGGAACCTAGGGTCTAACTTTATGACCGTCGTGGCAATCATTCCGGTCCGCTATGGTTCCACCCGCTTTCCGGGAAAGCCCTTAGCAAACATCGGCGGCAAGCCTATGATCCAGCATGTTTATGAAAACACCCATAAGGTCCATGGTTTGGATAAAGTGCTTGTTGCTACGGATGACCGTCGGATCCTACAGGTGGTAAGAAATTTTGGCGGGGAAGCTATGCTTACCTCTAAGCGTCATCGCAGTGGCACCGACCGACTGGCGGAGGTGGCAAAAAAAATAAAGGCTGAATGGGTGGTCAACGTCCAAGGCGATCTACCGTTCGTCCATCCGCAAACGATTACACGAACCCTAAGACTGCTTCGCCGGGATCGCTCCATTTTCCTGGGAACAGCGAAGACACCCATCACCCAGGAAGAAGAATGGGTCAATCCTAACGTAGTCAAAGTTGTCACCGACGTTAACGGTTTTGCCCTCTATTTTTCTCGAGCACCGATTCCTCATCTCCGAAGGCATTTCGGGTCCCCTCATGCCCCAGGCCGTACGGCTCCTCTTCCTGAAGGCAGAATTTTTGGATACCGCCACGTCGGTGTTTATGTCTATCGGCGCGATTTTCTATCGAAGTTCTCCGATCTTCGACCCACATCCCTGGAGCGTATGGAGAGCTTAGAGCAGCTTCGGGCCTTGGCCCACGGCTACCGTATTCGAGTCGCGGAAGTCGACGAACCCTCAGTAGAGGTAGACACCCCTGAGGATATGCAAAAGGCAGAGGATTACTGGAATGAAACTAAGGAATGCAAGCGGTAACATGGCTAGTGTGAAAACGAAATTCATTTTTGTGACCGGCGGGGTGGTATCCTCCTTGGGCAAAGGCCTGGCCTCCGCTTCTATGGGTGCGCTCATGGAAAACCGTGGGTTGAAAGTTACTTTGCTCAAGATGGACCCCTACCTCAATGTCGACCCGGGGACCATGAGCCCATTTCAGCATGGAGAGGTTTTTGTCACGGATGACGGGGCGGAAACCGATCTCGATTTGGGACACTACGAACGCTATGTTTCCACACCGATGGGTCGAAAAAATAACTGCACTACCGGGCAGGTCTACGAAACCGTCATTGCCAAGGAGCGGCACGGAGACTATCTGGGACGGACTGTCCAGGTTATTCCCCACATCACGGACGAAATCAAGCGGCGGATTCGTAGTGCTGCAGAAGGCTACGATATCGCAATCTGCGAGATAGGCGGAACTGTCGGAGATATTGAAAGCCTTCCCTTCCTGGAGGCCGTACGACAGTTCGGCTGGGACTCCGGAAACGAGAATGTTCTCTATGTCCATCTCACACTGGTACCGTATCTCTCAGCCGGAGGCGAGTTGAAAACCAAGCCCACTCAGCACAGCGTGAAGGAACTCACGGGTGTGGGGATTCAGCCGGATATTCTTCTTTGCCGAACAGATCGCCTCCTAGGCAAAAAATTGAAATCGAAAATCGCCCATTTTTGCAACGTTGAGGAAAATTCGGTGATCACTGCAAAAGATGTGGAGTGTATCTATGAGGTTCCTCTGGTCTTCCATCAGGAGGGGCTGGACGAAAGAATTGTCGAGAAGCTTCATATGTGGACGGGCGCGCCAAATCTCAGAAAATGGCAGAAGATTGTCCGGGTTCACAAAAACCCCAAGGAGACGGTTCGGATTGCCGTCGTGGGGAAATATATGAGCCTGAAGGAATCCTACAAGAGCTTGATAGAGGCTTTGGCGCACGGGGGCATCGCCAACGAGGCAAGAGTTGAGTTGGATTGCATTGAGGCAGAAAAGATCGAAGATCTCGGAATCAAAGAGATCTTGAATCAGGCGAACGGTATATTAGTTCCAGGAGGATTCGGGGATCGGGGGAGCGAGGGAAAGATCGAGGCGGTGCGTTACGCCCGTGAAAATCGTATCCCTTTTTTTGGAATCTGCCTGGGGATGCAGATGGCAGTCATCGAGTTTGGTCGCAACGTCTGTGGCCTTACGGGGGCAGGCTCGAGCGAATTTGACGAGAAGAGTCGTCATCCTGTGATTGATCTCATGGAGACACAGAAAGGGATTGAGAAGAAAGGTGGCACCATGAGGCTTGGAGCTTATCCTTGCGTCCTGCAGGAAAACTCGTTGGCATTAAAACTTTATGGTAGAAAGAGGATCTCAGAACGCCATCGTCATCGCTATGAATTCAACAATGCCTATCGCGAGCCCTTTACCGCCCACGGTATGCTCCTGAGCGGTCTTTCCCCAGATGGGAGACTTGTAGAGATTGTTGAGCTTAAAGATCACCCTTGGTTCCTCGGTTGTCAGTTTCATCCCGAGTTCAAATCTCGCCCCATGGATTGCCATCCACTCTTCAAAAGCTTTATTAAAGCGGTATTGCAAAATCGCCTCGCAATTCAGGAAATCCCTAGAATCAAGGTGGCACGGACTTGACTCCTAACTCACCGGACAAAGCACAGTGAATCCCACAAGCATAAAAGTGAGAGACTGTGAAATAGGAGCGGGAAGACCGCTTGTCTTAATCGCGGGTCCTTGCGTGATCGAAGGCAGAGAGTCCGCCCTTCGGCACGCCTCTTTTCTCAAGCAACTGACTGACCGGATCGATATCCCATTCATCTATAAATCCTCCTATGACAAGGCAAATCGAACTTCCCTCGATTCCAACCGTGGCCCCGGAATCGAAAAGGGACTTAGGATCCTGGCAGAGGTAAAAAGGGAGATCGGCGTTCCCATACTAACCGATGTTCACGAAAAAGAGCAGGTAGATCGGGTAAAAGACATTGCGGATGTGCTTCAGATTCCTGCCTTTCTTTGCCGGCAGACCGACTTTGTCATCGCCGTGGCTAAGTCAGGCAAAGCTGTTAATGTCAAGAAAGGACAATTCTTGGCGCCGTGGGATATGGGGAACGTGTTAGAGAAAATCATTTCTACTGGTAATGAGCAGGTCATGGTGACTGAACGAGGATCCTGTTTTGGATACAACAATCTGGTTTCCGATATGCGTTCGCTGGCTGTGATGCGGGAGTTCGGCCACCCCGTGGTTTTTGATGCCACCCACAGCCTTCAACTTCCAGGGGGACTCGGAAAGGCCTCGGGGGGTGAACGACGGTTTATCTCCTCTTTGGCCAGGGCTGGAGTGGCCGTAGGGATTGATGCGCTCTTCATGGAGGTCCACGAGAATCCGGACCAAGCTTGGAGTGACGGCCCCAATTCGCTCCCCCTAGATGCGGTGGAGGTGTTACTCAGAACGGTTAAAGAGATTGATGAGATCGTAAAGAAGAACAAGCGATGACGGACCATACTCGAATTCTCAAGCAGGCCAGGGATGTCCTGGAGTTAGAAGCGCGAGGCATCGTTTCCCTCGTCGACCGTCTCGACGAAAGCTTTGTTCACGCCGTAGATCTACTCTTAGACTGCAAGGGAAAGGTCGTGGTAACCGGTCTCGGAAAATCGGGTCTTATCTGCCGCAAGATCGCTGCTACTCTTTCCAGCACGGGGACACCAGCCCTTTTCCTGCATGCGGGCGACGGAGTGCATGGGGACATGGGTATGATAATGAAAGGAGATGTTGTTCTGGCGGTCTCCAATAGCGGCGAAACCGACGAAATACTGAAGCTCCTCCCTGCCATTAAGCGCTCGGGACTCAAACTCATTGTGATGACCGGCAGTCTCCAGTCAGCCCTATCGCGTGCCGGCGACGTTATCTTGAATGTGGCGGTCAAGGAAGAAGCTTGCCCTTTAGGTTTATCGCCTACGGCGAGTACCACAGCGGCCCTCGCTATGGGGGATGCCCTGGCGGTTGTCCTGTTGCAGAAAAAAGGATTTCGGGAGGACGATTTTGCCCTGCGACATCCAGGCGGTATTTTGGGACGCAAGCTTCTTCTTAGGGTCGAGGATCTGATGCATCAAGACGTAGATCTACCGCTTGTGCCAGAGGATACGCCGATGAAGGAAACCCTTCTGGAGATCACTTCTAAAAGGTTTGGAGTAGCCGGAGTGATAAATTCCCAAGCAAAGCTGACGGGAGTCATCACCGACGGAGACCTCAGGAGAGGACTGGAGAGCCATGGAGATAACTTCTTCCACCTGAAGGCGAGGGATATTATGACCTGTAACCCCAAAACCATACCTGTCGATGCCCTTGCGGCCCGAGCCGTTTCGGTGATGGAGCAGTACTCGATTACCTCGCTCTTTATTTTGGATCCTGACGGGGGGAAGCCCAAGGGAATCGTTCACCTTCATGATCTCTTGAAGGCAGGTATTGTGTAAGATCAAGATGAAACACATCATACGGTTTGATGGACCCCGTGTTAATCACTCACATGCCACCGCAGTTCCCCGGCAGAGTTTCCTCCTTAGGTGGTCTGCTCGCTCATGAAAAGCATCTCTGTTGAAACCCGAAAAAAGGCAAAAAAGATCAAACTTCTCCTGCTTGACGTCGATGGAGTCTTAACTGACGGGGG
>JBHHYU010000073.1:0-15398 GCA_046757725.1 Binatia bacterium | reverse complement strand
CATACGGTAGAATATAACACGAGCTACGGGTAAGCGTGGAGGAACTTATGATCGATTTGAGGAGCTTTATACGAAGGCTGGAAGAAGAGGGGGAACTAAAAAGAGTCAAGGCGCCGGTGGAGCTCAAATACGAAATTGGTGCTATCTGCTTCAAGGAGCTTCAGCAAGGAATAAATAACAACAAGGCACTTTTATTTGAACAGGTTCGAGGTTCCTTCATGCCCCTGGCTACCAATTTGCTGGCCTCTCCAAAGCGATACCTCATGGCTCTGGACCTGGCTTCCCGTCAAGAGTGGCATAGGTTCTGGGTGGAGAAAACTTCTCACCCTGTAACCCCAATTCTCGTGGAAACGGCTCCTTGTCAAGAGGTAACAATGGCTCAGGTGAATCTTTCGGAATTCCCTATCCCTCTTTGGAACGAGAAAGATGGAGGTCACTACATTACTATGCCGTGTGTCATCTCTAAAGACCCCGAAACAAAGCAGCGCAACTGTGGCATCTATCGCATGATGGTTCATGAAGACTGGAGGAGCACGGGTATACTGGCTGCCCCTTATCACCATATAGCACGCCATTTGGCCAAGTCCTTAACTCGGGGAGGGGCATTGCCGGTGGCTGTAGCTATAGGAGTATCTCCTGCAATCACTATAGCTGCTGCCGCCGATTTTCCATATGGAGTTGATGAAATGGCTATGGCAGGAGCCTTACAAGGTGAGCCGGTGGAGATGACCCGATGCACCACGGTTCCTCTAGAAGTGCCTGCTCATGCGGAGCTCGTGTTGGAAGGAAGAATCGTCTCCAGAGAGGAAAAGGAAGAAGGCCCTTTCGGGGAATTCACCGGCTATTACGCTAGTGAACGTTGCAAACGCCCTGTGTTTAAGATCGACTGCATTACCCACCGGAGGGATCCTCTTGCCGTGGGGACGTACGTGGGCCGCCCACCGCAAGAAAACGCCTTCCTGAATTCCCAGACTACCGAGGCCGAAATGATTAGACAGTGTCCTTTCCCTGGAATCAAGGATCTCTATGTCAATCCGCTGGGGGTGCTGAATGCGGTGGTTTCTGTCCGGAACGGAAGTGATGGCTACGCTAAAAAGATGGGCATCGCCATGTTAGCCACGGAGGCAGGGCGGAGGATCAAAAATTTAATCATGGTAGATGAGGACATCGATCCTCGCGACAGCGATCAGGTCTCCTGGGCCCTGGCCTACCGGGTACAACCCGAACGTGATGTAGAGATTATAAAAAACGTGACTGGGGTAGTTGTGGATCCTTCTATGCCTGAAGAGGAAAGGCTTTCCGGGACAAACCGGATATCCAAGATGTTGATCGATGCTACCAGGCCGGAAAATGGGTCATTCGCTGAAGAATGCCTCCCCAAGAGAGAACTTATGGAGCGGGTAGAAGTGGAGTGGAAGAAATATGCTGTGGAGTAAACTGGACGTTACGTGAGTACTCTCGTCTGCTGGGCGGCCTCAAACTCCAGAACCCTCAGTCTGGAATACCATTCCTTCTCGTAAGCTATTTGCCGTTGAAGTTTGGCCGAGTAGTTCCAATATTGCGTAGCCAAAGGCCATGGCGGTGCCCGGCCCGCGACTTGTCAATATGTGACCGTCTCTGACAACTGGATCCTCCACATAGCGGCATGCCTTCATTCTCGATTGTGCTGCGGGATAAGAGGTGGCACGGCGGTTGTCTAATACTCCCCAAGCATCCAACAACCGGGGTGCCGCGCAGATGGCGGCAATGAGTCGTTGGCTTTGGTGGCGCTGTACGATTAACGTCTTTAAGTCTTGACTATTTTCCAGTTCATCGACCCCACTATCCCCGCCAGGCAATATCACTACATCAAAGGGCCTTTCCGTTACGGTGTCCAAAGTTGTTTCGGTCATGACTTTCAGGCCTTGTTCTCCCGTAACTTCGGTGTCCTCGAGGCCGGCAACAGTTAAATCAATTCCCCCTCGCCTCAAGATGTCGATCACTGCGCTGGCTTCTATTTCCTCGAATCCGTCGGCTAAAATGATGAGTGCTGTTTTTATGACTTTTGCCTCCGGAACATTATTAGTCTAAATACTTTCCTTGATCAACGGGTGTCTTACAAGCCATCTTCATCGTATCTCCACTGATGTGCGGTGCCTTTGGAGAGTCAAAACAATCCACCGTACATGATGGAAGCGCCGGCGATCAGCGCAAGGGTGGAAGTGATCACATTAATCAGATTCAGCCGTTCCAGCCATTCGGAAGCTGCTATCTGGGCAGCCCTTCTCTTCTCCACATCGGCATGCCTGGGATTGGAGCTGACAGACAACTTCTGGATCAGCCTGGGCCGAAGCACAAAGCTGATAATGGCGACGTCCACTACGGTGATGAACCAGGCGAGAATCATCACAGCAATCGAGCGGCCTTGACCGTACGCGTAAAAGCCAAGGGTGAAAATCAAAGGTATTTGGTCTGCATAATATAGACGCAACGCACCGCTCGCAAAGAGCAACCCGAGTGCGGTCCACCCTGTATAGAGAAAAATAGTTCCCACTCTCTGGGCAACAACCACAGCGTGAGGGACCGGGATGCGAAGAAGGGCAGGGCGCAACAGGAAGTAGTTGAAGAACACCGACCCTACCCAGACTGCTGCAGCAAGGATGTGGATGATCCTCAAGGTCGACAGAAGCGCTACCAGCATCAGAATTCAACTAAGCTCTTGCTACAAACTGCCTATGGTCGTTGGCAAAGGATGCGTCGAAAAAAATCCCCAATTTTTAAAAACTTTTATCAGTACAAACGTTAGAGGTCAAGCGACTTCATAGCGAGCGGCAGATCAGTTTGAATGCAATACTGCACGGTGTCGACGTTTCTAATTCCGGCGAGGACATTCGTAGCTTTGGGAAAGTTACTGCTTTACTTTCCAGAAAGTAGGAAAAACCCTCCCAACATCCTCTAAACTACTCTTTTTAGTAGTGGCATAACCTTTGCTAAATTATTATGTGAATTTAGCACATTGGAAATGAAAAAGTTATCACGGCAGGAATTTTTCACCTGGCTGGCCTGGGGTAGCGCAGGAATCCAAGCAGCGCTCATGGGGCTGGGTTCATACAGATTTCTCGTTCCCAACCTGACCTTTGGCCCGCAACCCGTGTTCAAGATTGGAAATCGCGAGGACTTCCCCGTAGGAAGCCGGATATTTGTCCGCAAGCACAGACTGTTCATCGTATCGACAGATGAGGGGATCACTGCGATGTCGGCTATATGTACGCATCTTGGATGCACCGTCGGCAAGGTCGAGTGGGGCTACCAATGCCCGTGTCACGGTAGCAAATATGATTCCAACGGACTTGTGTTGGCTGGGCCGGCCCCCAAGCCCTTGCCATGGTTTAAAATGTTCCAGGGGCCCGACGGCCAGTTGGCCGTGGACACAAAACGTCCCGTTCGTCGGGGAACTTTCTTCAATCCAGTCTAGAAAGCGGCAGGAGGATGCTGAACAGGCGTCTTTATTATCTTGGACTGGCAATTTTTTTTATCTTCTCAGGTTGTACCTCATCTGAGGGAACTTCTGAGGATCGATTCTCCTTCGAAGACAGCAAAACTCCCGCGCAGGCACCGCCGAAGCAGGATCAGACTGTCGTGCCGGATAAGGTTCTGATGTTCAAAGGGGAGATGTCCGTTACCCTTCCCGAAAAGGGTATCCTCGTGGCGTTGAGGCGCTGGGGGTCAACTACCTTAGCTGTTTTCGATATTCCAAGAAAATTGCTGGTTCCCATCGTAACGAAAACGACAGGAGAACTAGTGGTATCGCAGAATGCGGAAAGGGTCGCCTACCTGGTACGGAATGGAGTCAACCCGGCCAAAAATCACATAGAGATACTGAACTTGCGGCAAGGAAAGGGACAACGGATCAAGCCGGCAAACAACTATGCAATCCTGGGGTTCACTCTGGCACCACATGGAACGCAGCTTGCCTATGCCGGGCTGAATCTCCGACGGAGTAGCAGCCGCCGCGTTCACTGGCGTTCCGGGCTTGCAGACCTTGAAAAATTTGAAACGCGTATTACAGCGACGTCAGAGAATGACGGCTTTCCCGGCGATGGGATACCTGTGCCCTTTGCATGGTCCGGGACTACGGGGGAAATCTATCTCAGGGGCCTGTCACCATTTCGAGGCATGGTACACCAGGGGATTTGGGCTAGGAAGTTTGCTGGATCCGCGGTGCGCAGGGTCCTTCCCGAGCCCTCCTATACGGGTGTTCCTCGTCTCTCTCCCGATGGGCGTTATCTGGCTTACCTTACAACCCGGGTCGAGGACTTCCCTCCATCTTATCTCCCGAGCCCGGGGGCACCACCGGGGAATGTTCTTGTGGTGATGAATCTTCTCACGGGGGCGCGGAGAACCTGGCTCCAAGAGACCGGTTCCGCCGTTGGTGCTTTTAGCTGGACTGTGACGGGGAGAGAAATCCTAGTCAGTCGACAGGAATGGGTGGAAGGCCGTTTTCGCGATGTGGCTTTGCTGAGAGTCGGGAGGGAGAAAACTTCCCATCTGTGGAAGTTTCCGTCGTCCCCTTCATCGAGGGTTTCCGGAGTCGAAGCGTGCAGTCAGGGCCATTTCTTCTGGGTAGAAAAAGACGATAGGGGGGCAAAGCTGCGTGCGGATGGCTTTCATCCTGAGCTGGAAACGTTGTTCGAACTTTCTCAGGGAGAGATCCGGGTCATCGGTTGCTTGGAAAACTGAGGTAGCATGAGACCTGCTCAAAGAGTGCTGCGTGCGCTCCAGGAATCACCTAGGCGCATTTACAGATCGATATTTCGGAGGGATTATCCCGTAACTCTCAAGCAGCGGTTGGCCGTGGTGGTGAATAACCTGATCCTTCATGTCCATCCTACGAGGGTTTACCGCCGCAGTGTAAGACCAACGACCACCTTTGGGCTAGGCCTCATTTGTTTCTTCCTTTTTGCGATCGAGTGGGTGACCGGCTTTTACCTGATGTTCTATTACGAGCCGTCCACTGGGGCTGCCTTTGGTCGCATACAGGACCTCAACTCTGTGGTTACCTTTGGTCGGGTGACGCGAAACCTGCACCGATGGGCGGCGGAGGCTATGGTCGTCTTCGTCGTTCTTCACATGTGTCGGGTTTTTTATACTGGGGCCTACAAGCCCCCTAGGGAATTCAACTGGGTCCTGGGCGTGGGGCTGCTTCTTATGACTCTAGCTCTCAGCTTTACGGGCTATCTCCTTCCTTGGGATCAGCTTTCCTTTTGGGCAGTGACGATAGGTACAAATATCATCAGTTATGCCCCACTATTGGGTCCGAAGCTACGCTTCTTGCTTCTCGGAGGAGACTCTGTAGGAAGCGAGGCACTGTTACGTTTTTATACCTTGCATGTGATAGCTATTCCTACCGTTGCGGCCCTTTTCATTAACTATCACATATGGCGGGTAGTCAAGGATGGTGGCCTAGCGCGGCCTCTGCAGGCGAGCGTATCCGTAACAGGAAGAACACAAGAAGCCCAGAGGACGGAACCGGTCGTCCACACGTTTCCTCGGGTGCTCTATATCGAATTCCTGGTCTTCGTAGTTTTGCTGGTTTTGTTGCTTGGGGCATCGCTTCTCTTCAATGCCCCTCTTGAGCAAGAGGCGAATCCATTACAGCCCGATAACCCGGCCAAGGCCCCGTGGTATTTCCTGGGTCTCCAGGAACTTGTTAGCTACTCAGCCTTCTGGGGTGGTGTGATGGTGCCCACCTTCTTGACACTGTTCTTGGTAGTGTTGCCTTATATTGACCGCAAGCCCGATGGAGTCGGCATCTGGTTCGCTCGGGAGCGGATGGCTATCATCATTCTATGGAGCATTATCCTGGCGGGGATCCTGCTAACTACGGCCATTGGGATTTTCTGGCGCGGTCCCAACTGGAACTTTTACTGGCCCTGGCAGGCATGGCCTGGGCCCGATTAACCGGATGGATGATAATTAATGGAGAAATGGCTTGTCTTGGCCAGTGTGGCACTGACCCTCGTCCTGAGTTGGGTGGCTTGGGACGCATCCCACCCGGAGTGGAAACAGTACCAGGAAACTTACTATAAGCTCGCCCTTCTGCGTGCCCAGAGCGAGGGCCAGAAGGAGTGGGCTAAAGGCCAGCGTTTAGAGATCAAGCAACTTGAGCTGAAAGAAATAGGAGTCGTGGAACGTTGCGTAACCTGCCATCTCGCAGTAGACAATCCTACGTTTCGACACGCCCAGGAACCATTTCGAATGCATTCCTCCCTTCTTAAAAGCCATCCTTCCAAGCGGTTTGGCTGCGTTGTGTGCCACGGTGGAGAGGGTAGGGCAGTCAGTACTCTCGAGGCACATGGCCAGGCGGGTGTGCTAAGCAAGCCTCTTTTAAGGGGCGATTATATGCAAGTGGCCTGTTACAATTGCCATGGAGAGAAGACCTTGCCGCCAGAGGCTGTTCCATCGGTGCTACAGGGAAGGCAACTTGTGAACCGTTACCTGTGCCTGGGTTGCCACACGATCAACGGCGAGGGAGGGGAAGAAGGGCCGGATCTGAGCTCGGTGGGAAGTGCACGAAGCTGGCTCTGGCTTTATGCGCACCTCGCGAAACCTCAGGCGGTGGTCGTTGGCTCGACGATGCCTGTCTTTTCCCTTTCACGAGAAAAAATCAAGGATATCACCATATATCTGATGACTCTATTGGATAGCCGAGACCAGTTAATGAATACCCCCTTGGGGGCAAGGCGGAGGGTAGAATCTTACCGGCGTCGCGGTCCGCAGAAAGGAGAAGCTGAAGAGGCAGTAAGCTTTTCTGGGACCAAAAGTGAGGGAACGTTTCAGTACGACGGAGAGGCATTTTTTCACGGGGAAGGATGTAGCCTATGTCACTTGATCGGGAAAATAGGTGGTGAGGTTGGACCGGCATTGACCTATATCGCTCGAAAGCGCGGCACCAAAGAGCTGGGACGGTTGTTGAGAGACCCTGAGCAAGTATTACCCGGAGGGAAAATGCCTCAGCTCTATCTCAATGAACAGCAGATAAAAGCCCTTGTTACCTATCTGGGCACTCTACAGTAGGCGGAGGACGCCATGCAGAGAGAGAGAACCAGGGGTAGATATAAAAAAAGGAGCTGGAAGAAGCCGGTCGCAAGTTGGATTCAGCCGCGATTTTTTCTTCTTGCTATGACGGCTGTGAGCCTGTTGAGTGCCTGTACCGCAGGACCCAACCCACCGCGCGAGGCTACTCCTCTCGAGAAGAAAGGATGGCAGGTTTTTCTGGGAGAGCACTGCTTTTCTTCCTGTCACGTGCTGTCGGTAGGAGAGGCCGATCCCGACGTTCCAAAAGGATTTGTGCCCAACCTGCGTAGAACACCTAGGCGAAGCCGGGACTGGTACCTGGCCTATCTTATCGATCCTCAGGCGGTTCTTCCATGGAGCCCTATGCCTTCCTATAAATACCTCTCTCTGGATCAATTGGAAGCCCTCATCGCGTTCCTCGAGCGCCTCAATGAGGTTGCTCCGCCGACCCCCGAGCTCGTCTCGGAGAAAACCATCCCCGAGACTCCAGGAGGGATACCGGGCTACAATGTAGGACGCGCGTTATATGGCACCCATTGTACGGGTTGCCATGGGGTGACAGGCAATGGCGGTGGGCACGTGGGACATCTTCTCTCCCCGGAGCCCCGAGATTTCACCGATGTGGTTTGGATGAGTAAACAAACGGACACCTATCTCTTTTCCGTTATCACGAACGGCAAGCCTAATACGGCAATGCCCACGTTCGGGAATACCTTAAGCCCTCGGGAGAGGGCCCAGCTACTTCGTTACATCCGCTATTTTGCTGATCCAGTAGACAGAGAAAGGATGGAGTTGGGATTTGTCTTCAATTAAGGCGAGTCCAAACTCTCTCAACTCATGAGGCTGTCTCAAAACCTTTCCACGCATCAGCTCGAAAAAAAGGAACCTACTTGCAACGAGTGAATCCCCCTATGGAGAGACTTGCTCAGTCCCGAGTATCGCGTGATGCCTTCTCAATCTTAGACTCGAAGTAGAACTCGCTTGCATCCCTACTTTTCTTCATGCGTCATTTTCTGTGCTGCTGCCTTGAGCGCCTCGACAATGTGATAATATCCGGTGCAGCGACAGATCGTGCCCGAGATGCCCTCACGGATCTCCTTGTCTGTGGGTCGGGGGTTCTCATTGAGGAGCTCCAGGGCACTGAATAGCATCCCGGGTGTGCAAAACCCACATTGCAGCCCGTGGTTATCCCAAAAGGCCTCCTGAAGAGGGTGCAGCTTTTCGCCAACGGCCAACCCTTCAACAGTCGTCACCTCAGCCCCATTCGCTTGAACGGCGAACATAAGACAGGAACGAACCGTCATTCCATCCACCATCACCGTACAGCAGCCACAGATACCGTGCTCACAGCCCACATGGGTCCCGGTAAGACCAACGCTCTCCCTAAGGAAATCGGACAGCAACAGGCGCGTCTCCACCACGCGCTCATACTCAACGCCGTTCACCCGAACCCGGATGTTTTCTGTTTCATGCATTTTTAGTGACCTTCCTTTACCCTGGACCAGGCATCCTCAAGTGCCCGGCGGACAAAAACTCGGGCCATCTCACGCCGGTAGGCTTCGCTTCCCTTGAGGTCGCTGATGGGCTGGACTTCATCGGGAACTCGAGCGGCGGCAGTATCGAGCACTTCGGTCTTTAGGTCGTTGCCACCAAGGGTCTCCTCTGCGCCACGAATTCGCAATGGGGTTGCGCCGGCCCCCGAGACGGCGACCCGTGCCTCAGTGCACCGACCGTTCCCGTCCACAGTCAGCTGGACCGCAGCGGCAACCACGGCAAAATCTCCGTGGCGAAAGCAGAGTTCCCGGAACCCGTATCCGGATCGCGGCGGGGTTACAGGATAGCTCACCTGGGTGAGGATCTCGTCCTCTTCCATCCGAGTGCTCATGGCACTCTCGAAAAAATCGGCCGGTCCGACGGTCCGGGACTTTTCCTTGCTTCGGATAACAAACCGGCTGTCCAGCAGGGTCGCCACAAGGGCCAGCTCCGCCGAAGGGTCGGCATGAACCAGGCTGCCGCCGACGGTACCACGGTTTCTGATCTGTGGATGTCCGATCCATCTCACGGCCTCGGCTAGGAGCGGACATTTCTCCTTCACGTCTGGGGTCTTATCCAGGGCCCTCTGGCGCGTACGAGCGCCGATGTGCATCCATCCGTCTTCAACTTGAATGTAATCGAGCTCTTTAACCGGGTTGATGTCCACCAAGACGGCGGGCTCCGCGATGCGGAAATTGAGCATCGGTACGAGACTCTGACCTCCTGCCAGGATCTTCGCGTCTCCCCCATGTTCTGCCAGAGCAGAAAGAGCGCCATCGACGCTTTCAACGCGAACGTATTTAAATGCGGGAGGCTTCATTTTCTTCCTTTGTCGGTCTTCGCATCCTGAATCAGTTGCCAGATATCATTGGGTTTCAGAGGGAGTCGGCGAACAGTTGCCCCGAGTGGTTTCAAGGCGTCGGCTACGGCGTTGGCCAGGCATGCGGGAACACTCATGGTGCATGACTCCCCACACCCCTTGGACCCCATAACCGTCACGGGGGAAGACGTCTCGACATGACCGATGTCCAGCTCGGGTGCCTCCACCGCCGTGGGGCACATGTAATCAACAAAGGACGCAGCCAGGTACTGACCGCTCTCGTCGTACACCATCTCCTCATAAAAGGCCCCGCCCAGGCCATGGACAAAGCTTCCGTAAGTTTGCCCCTCTACGATTTTGGGATTGATGACTTTCCCGCAGTCGTGGACGGTGACGTATTTTTTGATCTCTACCTGACCTGTCTGGGGGTCGATCTCGACGCAGGCCAGGTCCGCAATGAACGAATAGGTTGCGGAGGAATCGACACGGTCCTCGCTATCCGGAGATTTGGAAGTGGGGAAGTTATAGGTGTAACTAGCATGGATACCAGGCTCCATCCCCTCCGGGAGGTTCCCCTGGTCCCAATGGGCCAGTCCTGCCACTCGGCGGATCGTGACATTTCGTTTCGGCGCCCCTTTGACCTGAATGATGCCGTTTACCAATTCCAGGTCGTCACTATCGACCTCTAACAGATGGCCGGCAATCTTGAGAAGCTTTTCCTTCACCCTCCTTGCGGCCATGGCAACCGCGCTAGCCCCCACCGAGGCGAACCGGCTGGAGTAGGTACCCGTGGTGATGCTCCAGAACCTGGTGAATGTATCTATGCCCGACACGACACGTACATCATCGGGTGAGATGGTCAGCTCGTCGGCGACAATCTGTGCGACAATGGTCTCGTGTCCCTGCCCTTCGGGGACGGTATTGATGATAACGCTGACCTGCCCCAGGGGATCCATCTTGACCACGGCTGTTTCACCGGAACCGGACTTGGGGTTGAATTTTCCGCTTTCCCGGAACTCAGGGGTATACGCCACGGTAATATAGGCAATGTTGGTGACCGATGGATCCACGACGGTGACCAGGCCGATACCGAAAAGGCGTCCTTCTTTTCGAGCCTTTTCCTGCTCTTTGCGTAGCTTGCTGTAGTCCGCTTTTTTCAGTGCCATGTCCAGGCAGGCAACATAGTCCCCCGCGTCGTAAATCCCGCCGGTCGCCGTGGTGTAGGGAAATTGGTTGGTTGGAATCAGATTCTTCCTGCGAACCTCTGCGGGATCCATCCCGAGCTTTTCAGCCAACAGATCCACAACTCGCTCCGTCTCAAAATAGAGCTGCTGGCAGCCGTATCCCCGGTTCGGTCCGGTGGGACACTTGTTCGTCGTCACCACGTAGGCATCCCAAGCCAAGTTTTCGATGGTGTAGGCACCCAGCTGATTTCCGGTCGCACGGTACATGCAGGCCGGCTCGGGGCTGCGCAGATAGGCCCCGACATTGTCTATGGCCTTCTTACGAATTCCCAGTATGGTGCCGTCCTTCTTGGCGGCTACCTCAATGGTCGTCACCCGGTCGGTGCCGCTGGAAGAGGACATCAGGTGCTCCATTCGATCCTCGATATATTTCACGGGGACGCCTACCTTTTTGGCGGCCAGCGCAGTCATGACCATCTGGGGGAACATACTGGACTTGATGCCAAAGGCGCCACCGATGTCCGGCGGAACGATAAAGCGCAGGCGGTTTTCGAGGATCTTCAGCGCGGCCACCGATACCGGGTGCATGGTAAAGGGGCCCTGAAAGTTCGACCAGATGGTGATAATGTCTTCCATCGGTTCGTATTCGGCGATGACCGCGAAGGTCTCCATCGGGGTTGAGGCGTATTTGGGAAAGAAGAACTTGTCTCCAACGACGACATCGGCCTGAGCAAAGGCGGCGTCGGGATCTCCGTAACGTAGGTCCCGGTGGTTGATGACGTTGGTTTTCACCTTGGGATGGAGGATGGGAGCGCCGTCCTCCATGGCCTTTTCCACGTCCACCACAGGAGGCAGGGCCTCGTAATCCACCCGGATGGCCTGGAGGGCATCCTCCGCTATGTAGCGGTCCTCAGCGACCACCACCGCTACGCCCTCACCCACGTACCGGGCACGGTCCACTGCGATGCAGTAGTACTCAATGGGTTCATTCACCGCCTGGGGAAAGGGTCTGGACATGCGTCCTACGTCTTCTCCTGTGAGGACGCCTCGCACTCCGGATATCTTCAATGCATCCGCCACATCGACTGACCTGATGATGGCGTGAGGGTAAGGGCTGCGCAGTACAGCGGCATGACACATCCCCGGCCGCTTTATATCGTCAACGAACTGGCCTTTTCCCGTGAGAAGACGTTTGTCCTCGGTGCGTCGAACACTGCGGCCCACCCATTTTTCGGTCGTGGCGGAAGAGGCATCTCTCTTAGCCATAGGTTACCCCTTGATGTCTCCAATGCCTCTCGCCATAGAACGGAACCGGTGAAGTCGGTCTTCTATCTCTATTTAACCCAACGTCTATAATCATGAGAACTAAAGTAATCCTTTAGGTCGACCTTTTTGAATCTTGCCCTTTCAAAGATGGGCAGGTCGCTCCCTCTCTTGAGACCCTTAAATTTCCACGGAACGGTGGCGTCAACAATCATCTTTGCCTTTCCCACGAAACTTCCATCCATGAGCTCTCTGGCACCGGCGATAGGGTTATTTCTGTGAGCCTTGACTTCGGGGATGATATGAATCTGCTCCGAAGGGTTACACCTGGTGGTTACGGCCCAATCGATCTCATCCATATCAAGGATATTCACGTCTTCATCCACAAGGGTGATCGTCTCAAGGTAAACGGAAAATCCGAACGCCGCCATGGCCACATGGGTTTGAAGGCCTTCAAAGTCGTAATCATCCTTTTTAACCTGGATAATTCCATGATGCCAGTGAGCTGTTCCAGGGGTCAGGGCGGCGTCAATGACGAAGTTTGGTTCGATGGCCTTCACGAACTTATAAAATGCCACATCGTTGGATATCCTCAAATTATAATTTTCCTTTGTCCCAGCCACGACGGCATAAGCCACCGCATCCTCTCTTAAGGTGAGGGCCTTAATTTTAAGAAAAGGCTTTTGCTGGGGTATGCTCAGATATTTTAAAAACTCGGGCCACGGTCCCTCTGTTCCTTGTTCGTAGGGAGGCTCAATCACCCCTTCAATAATAAAACCGGCCTCTGCAGGAACATCCACGTCGATGGTTTCACATCCGACCATTGCAACAGGCTTCCCTTTGACCGCACCGGCCAGACCCATCTCATCGGTACCCAAAGGAAGCTTGGTTGCCGCAGCGATGTACATCTCCAGCGGAGCCCCGATCACCAGGGCCACCTCGAAGGGTTTTCCCAGTTTCTTACACTTTCTAAAATTATTCCCCACCCCGGTCTCGTTTCTCACATTAAGGATGACGGTATTGTCCTGAAGGAGCATGGCCCTGTTCATTGCCATATTTTGAACCCCGGTTTCGGGGTCCTTGGTAATGACGATGGGCTGGAAGTAGTTTCCTCCATCGTGGGGGGTAGCCTTGATAGAAGGGACGATCTTTAGGGCGTCAAAATTCTTCGTATAGATTTTTTCTTTGCAAGGACCCTTTTTGACCTTTACCGGAGGAATAAGGTTTTCCGTGGTCTTTGCGAAGGCCTCTTTAAACTCTAACGGCGAGGAGGGCAGTCCAAGTACGTCACAGGCCCTGTCCCGTTCGGAAAGAATGCATGCCGCAAACGGGAAATCGTATCCTTTCACCTTTTTGAAAAGAACACCTGGAGTCCGCGGAAGAGAGTTCAGAACCGAAATGATCCCCGACAATTCACATTCAGACTCCACCTCTCGTTCGATCTCAACGACTTCACCCCTTTCCGCATAATAATCGATGACACTACGGAGATCAGCTAGCTCGCTCACTTTACTCATGCCGCAACTCCATTAAAGTTCGTCTAAATTCAAATAGGCTGCAAGATCAAGCCTGTTCATGACTTCTGGGGGAACCTTGTTTCTCTTTGGAAACGAAGAGAGGGAAGGTTTGGCCGTGGCGTCGATCCCCATCTTGGTGACGACTCCCTCGTTCCCGGAAGAAGGATCCAGGGAGGAGCCCCGCACGCCGGGAATGATCACGATGTCCCTGTCGGCCTGTACCCTGGTCGCGACCGCCCAGATGACTTCCTGCAAATTCGTGATATTCACGTCCTCATCGACAACGATAACGTGCTTTAGATACATTTCGGAAGAAAAGGCTGCAAGCATTGCCGCTTGAGCCTGCCCCTGAAACCTCTTTTTCATCGAGACAATCAGAGAAAACGGGGCAGGAACGTGCACGTCCACAACCGTGGGGACCGCCTCCCTGACCGACCTGTAAAGGTTTGCCTCCATAGGAATAGTTGCCATCACAAGATGCTCTCGATGCTGCCCGCCGCAAATGTCCTGGTAGATCGCTTTTTTCCTCAAATGAATAGAGTTCACTGTAACCACCGGTCTTAATCCTTTTCCTGTGGCATACCCTGAAAACTCACAAAAGGGGCCCTCCTCTTCCCTGACATGAGGCTCGATGGACGCCTCCAGAACGATCTCGGCATTGGCGGAGAAAAGCGTACCACCACCCTTTCCTTTGATGACCTCTACCGGGCTGCCGAGGAGACCCCCGATGATCCCCAGCTCGTTGTCTCCATAGGGACCGATATAAAGCGCGCCCAGGGCCCAGGCAGGGTGACTCCCGATGGAAATGCTGATCGGAAGAGGCTTTCCCCGATCCTCCATCTTCGAATAGATCTCGTGAAGGTGCTTTCCGACGGTCATAAAAATCCCCGCCTTGTTCCTACTCTGGTACATCAGCCTGTTAAAGCTGGCATTAGCCTCTCCCGTGTCGGGGTCCTCCGCCAAGACTATCCCGGCAGTCATATAAGGAGCCGCATCCCCTTCGTGATAGGTCATCAGAGGAAGGGTTCTCAGGTCGACATCCTTCTCACCGATGGTCTGATCCATGACGGGACCATCGGCAACAATCCGAGGCGGGATTGGATTTTCAATCGCCTCGATATATCTTTCTCGGAATTTTCTCGGATCGATCCCGATGCTTGATGCAATCTTCTTCTTGGTTGAATAGACGTTAGCCACCACGGGAAAACTCGAGCCCTTTACCTTTTCATAAAAAAGGATGGGAAGCTTTCTTATCTCCTCCAGTTTGGTTAATATGGCGGCTACTTCATATTTGGGATCTACTTCTCTCTTGATCCTGCAAAACTCTTTGGGGTTTTTCTTTTCATATTCGGCAAGAAAGCCCCTTAAATCTTTGGCCATCTATTCTCCCCTTGGACTCGTGTATCTTTTCTCAGGATCTAGCGTGCGAAGGATTTTAAGCTCCTCCTCTGTCGGGGGAGGGGCTTTATAAAGGTCGTCCTTAACCATAAGGTCAAATCCCGTATTGTCCTTTACCTCTTCCACCGTAGCACCGGGCTGGAGACCTTCAAGACACATCTCTCCTTTTTTCTCATCGAAGCCTAGTATGGCCAGATGAGTCACCACTTTAAAAACGCCGCCTGCAATCAGCCCCGCCTCTCTCCTTGAATCTCCTCCATTTAGGTATCCAGGGCTTGTGACAAAGTCTACCTTCTCGACAAGCCTTCTCTTCTCGTGGTGCATGGCAACGATGAACTTGGTCAGGCTGGCGATGTCGTTTCCTCCTCCGGTTCCCGGAAGCCTGACGGCAGGTTTATCCCAATCGCCTATGAAGGAACTGTTCAGGTTACCATGCTTATCTACTTGGGCCCCTCCGAGAAAGCCGTAGTCCACATAGCCCCTTTGCTGGAGCAGCATGACATCCGTGACGGGAAGGACCATGTTGGCGCGAACCGCGCACCGCTGCTCGTTGGTTGAAGGAGGCAGTTTTCCGGGCACCACAAAGGGACCAATGACCCCTCCTTCAAAGAGGATCGTCAGGGTCTT
>JBHHYU010000072.1:0-15436 GCA_046757725.1 Binatia bacterium | reverse complement strand
CGGCGGAGTAGGCTCTTGGCGCGATAGCAATGTGTTGACATGAGTCCGTTCCTTTCTGTTTGGTCTTCTTTCAGACTCCGTTTCTTTGCTGTTTTGGGCAATACCAGGTTATAATCTCTTCATGGTATCAGAGGGTTTTTCATGTCTTGTGTCCGCTGGCGGGAATCGTGTATCTTGAATTCAATCTCCGTAGTAGTCGTGTGAACTTAGGGTAAAAGGCAAAACGATGTTTACAAGTTTTGTAAAAAAAATCGTCGGTACAAAGAATGAGCGGGAGATTCGTAGAATCCAGCCGCTGGTGGATGAGATTAATGGCTTAGAGCCTCAATATGAAAAATATACCGATGGGGAGCTGAAGGTCAAAACCGACGAATTCAAGAAAAGACTTTCCGACGGTGCGGTATTAGACGACCTTATTCCGGAAACCTTTGCTGCGGTGCGGGAGACTTCTAAACGGACAATAGGATTGCGCCATTTTGATGTCCAATTGATCGGTGGCGTAGTTTTACACGAAGGAAAGATCGCCGAGATGAAAACCGGTGAAGGCAAAACGCTGGTGGCTACGCTGGCGTTTTATCTGAACGCGTTGGCAGGGAAAGGGGTTCATCTCATCACAGTCAATGACTATCTCGCACGGAGAGATGTCCAGTGGATGGGCCCGATCTACCATGCCCTTGGGCTTTCCGTGGCTGCCATAGTTCATGAAGCAAGTTATCTATTCGACCCGACGTATGCCACAAAGGACTACCGTTATCTCAACCTGCGTCCCATTACGCGGCAAGAGGCTTATCTTGCCGATATCACCTACGGAACGAACAATGAGTTTGGATTCGATTATCTTCGAGACAACATGAAATTTTCTCTAGAGGAATATGTCCAGCGGGATCTCAACTTTGCGATTGTCGATGAAGTGGACAATATACTGGTCGACGAGGCTAGAACCCCACTGATCATCTCCGGTCCCGCGGAGGAATCCACCGACAAGTATTATGTCATCAATCGAATCATTCCCAAGCTGGAGCGTGGTGCGGTTATTCAAGGGGATCCATCACAGGAACAACGTGCGGCCATCGAGGCTCAGGGAGACTATACCGTCGATGAAAAGAGCCGGACCGTCACCTTGACGGAGATCGGAGTAGCCAAAGTAGAACGGCTGTTAAATATCCATAACCTGTACGACCCGCGGCAGATCGACACCCTGCACCACGTTCATCAGGCCCTCAAGGCTCATGCTCTCTTTAAAAGGGATGTGGATTACGTCATAAAAGATGACGAGGTGATTATTGTCGATGAATTCACCGGGCGGCTGATGCCGGGGCGACGCTGGTCCGATGGGCTTCATCAGGCGATCGAGGCAAGGGAGGGGGTGCATATTCGCGAGGAGAACCAAACCTTAGCGACCATTACCATCCAGAACTATTTCCGCATGTACAAGAAACTGGCGGGGATGACCGGTACAGCGGATACTGAGGCGACAGAGTTCAAAAAGATTTACAAGCTCGACGTTGTGGTTATTCCGACCCATAGGCCGTTGATCCGTACCGACAATCCAGATGTTATCTATCGGAGCGAGCGAGAAAAGTTTGATGCTGCCGTGGAGGAGATTGCGGCTTGTCATCAGAAGGGGCAACCGGTATTGGTCGGTACTACATCAGTGGCAAAATCTGAGCACCTCGCTCGACTGCTCAAGAAAAAAGGGGTTCGGCACAGTGTCCTTAATGCAGTGAATCATGAGGCGGAAGCGACCGTCATAGCCCAGGCAGGGAGATTCGGTGCAGTTACCATTGCCACTAATATGGCCGGCCGGGGAACGGACATCGTATTGGGCGGAAATCCGGAGTTTTTAGCCCGTTCCGATATGGAGAACGAATGGATCAAACAGGCCTCCCGGCTCCCGTTTCAAGGGGCCAAACGATACGAGGATGCGCTAAGAGATCTCCGGGAACAGTACGAAGGGGACGTCCAGCGGGCGGAAAGCCGATATCGAAAAGATGGGGAGACCTCCGTAAAACAGCGGGGAGAGGCCCTGAAGACATCCACCGAGATCCACCGGAAACTGCGCAACCTTTCTCCCTTCCGACAGCTTCGCGAGGAATTCGACGATGTTTCGGCAACCGAATTAATGGATGCCATCCAGGACTTGCGTGAGATTTCAGATCGTTATTTGAAGGCGAAGGAGACTTTGGAAACGGCACTTCTGGAAGCCGGTGATGCAAGACATTCAGAGGCTCGCCGGGCCTTCGAAAAGGCGCGGCAGGCGTTTAGTGACCTCGTATTGCGTTGGCAAGATGCGGGTGAGGGAAGAGGGGATCTCTTAGAGCCGGTGGACGAGAGGCGGCGTAACTATGAGCAGCGGATGATCGATTATGAGTTTGCGGTGACGAAAGCAGTTTTGTCTCAGGGAGAGCATGGTCCACTCGTGGCGGAGTACGAAGAAGCACGTAGGGCCTTTGATGAGGCAGAGGCCCGGTGCGAGGAGGTGCGTCGACCCTATGAAGAGGCAATTCACGAAGCGCAGAAAAACTATGAGGCGAAGCGCCAGGAATATGTACGTGTCGTGGATGAGATCCGGGAACAGTTAGAGAAGGCCCCGGATACCTATATGCAGAGATATCAGGAGATCCTAGAGGAATATAAGAAGGGATGTGTCCAAGAGAGAGAGAAAGTCATTAATGCCGGGGGTCTGCACATCTTGGGCACGGAACGGCACGAGAGCCGGAGGATTGACAATCAGTTGCGCGGGCGTTCGGGACGCCAGGGGGACCCTGGCTCGTCGCGTTTCTATCTTTCACTGGAGGATGATCTCATGCGCATCTTTGGCGCGGACCGTATCCAGGGAATCATGAACCGGCTGGGCATGGAGGAAGGAGTCCCCATCGAACACAGGTTAGTCAGCCGAGCGATCGAAAATGCCCAGAAGAAGGTCGAGGCTCACAACTTCGATATCCGAAAGCATCTTTTGGAATACGACGATGTAATGAACAAGCAACGGGAGGTGATTTACCATCAAAGAAGGGAAGCTCTCAAAGGTGAGGAACTAAAAGAGGAAGTCCTGGATATGGCAGGAGGGCTAGCCGAGGAAATAGCCGGGCGTTACGCGGATACGAATCTCCATCCGTCAGAATGGGACTGGAATGGCCTCAACGAGGTCCTATACCATCAATTCAATTTTCGTCTCGATCTCAAGCCGGAGGACCGGGAGGAACTGACTTCGGAGAGACTCGAAGAGCTCATCCAGGAGACAGTAACGCGGACTTATGAGGGAAAAGAAGTACGTTTCAGTCCCCCGATGCTCCGACAGTTGGAAAAAATCATCATGCTCCAAGCTATCGATACCCTGTGGAAAGATCACCTCCTTAATATGGATCATTTGAAAGAGGGGATCGGACTGCGCGGTTATGGTCAGAAAAATCCTTTGCAGGAATATCAAAAGGAAGGGTTTGAAATGTTTGAAGAGCTCCACCACCGCATCCAAGAGGATGTCATACAGAAGCTCTTTACGATTGAAATGGCTGAGGAGGGTGTCGTGGAGGAGATGGAGGCTCGACGCCACGCACATCGGATGGTTTTAAGTCATGGAGATGGCGGTGGAGAGCAGGCGCAGGTCACTCCGGTGCGACGACAAGGTGACAAGATTGGGAGGAATGCTCCGTGCCCGTGCGGCAGTGGGAAGAAATACAAGAGGTGCTGTGGAAAATGAAGTCAACGGTGCAAGACTTCAGGCGTGGGAATGCAGCATTCGGTATTCTCGATTGCGGGAACTTGCCGACAGGTTCCCTGTTAAGGCGGGAGCATCATTTATGGCCAAAATAAGGATTCCGGGCTTCCAGTTTGCCGGGGTCCGTTGTGGTCTCAAAAAAGGCACAAGGAGAGACCTGGCCCTAATTTTTTCAGAGCATCCTGCCACAGCTGCAGCGCTTTTCACAAAAAACAGAGTTAGAGCGGCGCCTGTTCTTGTGGGCATGAAACGAATGAGGCACAGGCGTGTCCAGGCAGTTATTGCCAACAGTGGCAATGCCAATGCATGCACCGGTGTCAGGGGTATGCGGGACGCCGAGACCATGTGTCGAGAGGTGGCCGTCCAGCTGAAGATTGATCCCGATCTCGTGATTCCTTCATCCACCGGAGTTATCGGCGTTCCTCTACCCATACATAAAATCAAGGCCGGTATAAAAGAAGCCGCCTCCCGCCTCTCGCCCAACGGTCTTAAGGACGCAGCCGTAGCGATTCTGACAACGGACCGGTCCAGCAAAATCTCCATTACTAGATGTGCTCTTCGCGGAGCAGAGGTGGTGGTTGGGGGACTAGCGAAGGGGGCCGGGATGATTGCCCCCAACATGGCTACCATGCTGGCTTATATCTTGACGGATGCCACGGTTCCATCCAGCTGTCTTAAGAGGATTCTTTCTCGGGCTGTCGATGAAACTTTCCATTGCATTACCGTGGATGGGGATACCAGTACTAACGATACAGTGCTTTTTCTCGCCAATGGCGCAACGCGGAATCCTGCTGTAGCCCCGGGAAGCAGAGAAGAGCGGGCGCTTTTTACGGCCGTTAAACAGGTGATGAAGGATTTGGCGGTAAAGATGGTTCAAGACGGTGAAGGAGGGACGAAAACGGTGGCAATTCAGGTGGAGGGGGCGCGTTCTAGTGCCGAGGCAAAAAAGGTTGCCTTTACCGTGGCAAAATCTCAGCTCGTAAAAACCGCTTTTTTTGGGGCGGATCCCAACTTTGGCCGCATCATGGCAGCGATAGGCTATGCCGGTGTTCCGATCAACCCTGAGCGGATTACGGTTACCTTTGATGGTGTGGCAGTCGTAAAAAAAGGGGTTGGGATCCTCACCACGGAGAGAGCGGCGGCCCGTGTTTTAAGGCGTAGCTCGTTTAGTGTAAAGATCCATTTACATCAGGGAAATAAATCGGCCCATGTTTGGACCCCTGACTTAACCCACGAATACGTCCGTATCAACTCATCCTATAGGACTTAAGAAGGGTCAGATGATCTCCTCTTCCGTATAGCATTTTCTAAATCAAGGTCTCTGATTCCGATATAGGTGCCTGGGTTGTCGGTGCTTGGGAGGACTCATCCCCGGTATAGGGTCTTCTGTCTGTGCTTGCACCAGCCCCTAGCCGGATGATCTTATCTCTAAATTGGCCAAGGCCTTTAGTAGCATTTCGCGTGTCCACAACCATCTTAGCGGATCTGAGGATCTCGCTATAGTTATAACTGCTATGGTCGGTTAGGATGACCAGGCAATCTTGATCCTCTATGAGCGGGGCGTTTAATTTAACAGATTTAAGGGATGCCGTTCCAATACTAATGCTGGAAACTAGAGGATCATGGTAGGAAATATTGGCGCCTTTCTCTTTGAGAATTCGCATAACATCGATAGCTGGAGATTCCCGACAATCATTCACACCTTTCTTATAGGCAGCACCGAGAATGAGGATCTTTGCTCCCCGGACGCTTTTTTTGAGTCGGTTCAGCGCGTCGGTGACTAGTGATGCAACCACTGACGGCATCATGCCGTTGATCTCCGTTGCCAATGCGATAAAGCGGGCGTGAAAATTGAAGGCCTTAAGCTTCCAGGCAAGGTAATGTGGATCGATCGGGATACAATGCCCTCCAAGGCCGGGTCCCGGGAAAAAGGGGATGAAACCAAATGGCTTGGTAGCAGCTGCTTCGATCACTTCATAAATATCCACACCGAGCAGGTTACACATCAAAGCCATCTCGTTGATCATCGCGATGTTAACGCTCCGAAATGTGTTCTCTAACAATTTGACCATCTCGGCACATTTCGGGCTGGAGACCGGCGCCACCTGATCGATAAATTGTGAGTAGAAGATTTGCGCCACCTCTGTACAGTGAGGTGTTATTCCACCCACGACTTTAGGAGTGTTACGAGTGGAAAACACCGTGTTTCCGGGATCAATTCTCTCAGGTGAAAAGGCCAAGAAGAAATCTTTACCCACGGTGAGGCCGGTACCCTCGAGTTCAGGGAGAATAAGCTCTTCCGTCGTTCCGGGATAGGTAGTGCTTTCCAGGATGATCAGTTGGCCTGGACGGAGGTGTTTTCTAATCTCTTCCGTTGCTGCGAGAATAAAAGAGATGTCCGGGTCTCTGCTTTTACTCAAGGGAGTGGGTACGCATATGCTCACTGTGTCCGCTTGGTGAAGCATCTCAAAATCGGTGGTGGGAAGGAACGTTTTCCCCCTTTGGGCGCTGACAATGGCCTCGTCTTCAACATCCAGTATGTAGGATTTCCCCTTTGAAAGGCTTTTGACCCGTTTCCTATTGATATCGATGCCGATGACTTTAAAACCAGCCCTCCCGATCTCCAAGGCCAAGGGGAGGCCCACATATCCAAGTCCAATGACGGCAGCAGTTGCAGTATGGTTTTTCAACTTATGCTTAAGCATTTTCGATTTTTACTCCCTTGGTTTTGCAACGACGGTTTTCGGCTGCTCACTACCTCATGCGGTACGCTGATTTTTCAGGTTCTGTGACTGCGTCATCGGATTAACCCTCTTAAACTCCGCCCTGTCGATGTCATGCCTAGCGATGAGTTCATAAAGATTTACACGACTGATGCCTAGATCTCGTGCGGCTCGACTAATAATCCCGCTGTTTCGTGAAAGAGCTTTCCGAATGTATTGGTTTTCCATAAGGCGCTTTGCATTTTTGAGATTAACCCCCTGGCCCGGGTTGATGACTGGGAATCCGTGTGCAGAAATGGGAGAGATTGTGTGGAGACGTTTATGCCAGCGATGAATGTGAATGGCACGTTTAATGATCACCTTGATTTCCTCCAGGATAATAGGTTTCGAATAATAATCAAATGCCCCCAAGCGAACTGCGTGCAAAGCATTTGCATCATCAGGGTGGGCCGTCACAATGATGACCCGCGTTGAAGGTTCTTGCTCTCGCATTTGTTCCAACAGACGGAGGCCCCCTAGGTCCTTAGGGGTTTCGGGGTCCAGTGAAAGATCTAAGATCGCAACCTCGGGTTTTTCCCGTTGAAAGATGGCCATCGTCTCTCCCTCGGTGTGCGTTGTGAGCACGTTATAGTCCTTCTCAAGCGCCTGAACTATCTGGTTGAGAGAATTTCTCTCATTACTGAACAGAAGAATCTGTGCTTTCACTGTTACTCCTTTCCTCTTTTGTGCAGCATTGATATGCAGGAAGCTCGATCTCCACCTTGGTTCCAGTGTTGGGATGGCTCTCGATGCGAATCTGGCCCCCGTGGACCTCCACGATGGAACGGGTATGGCAAAGCCCGATTCCAATACCCCCTGTTTTCGCCGTTTGAAAGGGTCGAAAGGGATCTTTTAGGATTTCGGGATCGAATCCGCAACCGGTATCGGTGATAGAAATAATCACCTTGCCGTTAGGGTTTGAAACGGCGACTTGGAGTGTGCCCTCTCCATTGGGCAGACTTTGCATCGCATTAAGCAAAATATTTGTAAATGCCTTTTCCAGGAGGCTGGGATCTGCACAAACGATCGGGGCGTTTCTCTGCGATGGAAATTCAGTAATCAGTTTCACCCCTTTTCGGTGGAATATTTTAAGGTTCCCAAAGCTGAGTGTTAGTATCTCGAGAACGTTGAGGGGCTGCTGGCTCGCGGCGATGTGTCCTTTTTGGATGGATAGATTCGCTATGAGACTGATCATCTTATCGGTGGTCATCCCAAATGTGGCGAACGCATCCTGAATGCATTCAGGTTGATTACCAAAATTTCTCGCGTTTGCAAGGACCATGCTTTGCTGGGTAGCAAGGTTTTTGAGATCATGGATCAGAAATGAGGCAAGCCGATGAAACGGCTCCAACTTGCGGGAGGCAAGAAGTTCATCGGAAAGCCGGTGGTTTACAATTAATTGACCGATCTGTTCGCCGATACTGAGCATGAGTTCTTCGTCCTCAGCAGCAAGCTTTTCGCCACTGTTGGTTTCCCCGATCCCGAACCATCCAAGGATCTCCCCGTTTTTTCTCACTGGGCCTAAACAGTTGATCTGAAGCTCCCTCAAGACCTTAACACCTCCGAGGGGGAACGAACTAAGCTCCTGCTGGCTATCTCCCCTGGGAACTCTTAGAACATTATCAAGGTATGGTTCCGGTGGAACTGTCTTTAGAAGGATGGAGTGGTCGTCCTGCAAAACTGGGTGAAATCGGTCGTGCGCATACGCTAGGTAAAAAGTCTCCGGAGTAGCTGACTGAAGCCAGATCGCTACTTGGCGAGTGCTCATCACATTCGCAATCAACTCTGCTGTCTTAGGTAGGGTCTCTTTGAAATTCAGTGCATCGCCTGTACTTTCAGAGAATCTAATCCACAGATCCCTGTAATCGTATTTGGTTTTTATTGATCTGAAGATTCTGAGTCTTTTCCTTAAGGTAGGAAAAAAGTAGAGAGAGGTAAAAAAAGCCGTTAGTGGAGTAACGGTTGAAAAGAAAAGAACCGCTATTTGCTGCTGTTGAACTAATGGTAAAATTTCCATGGATCCATTTAATTGAAGATATTCTCTGAGATAAGGGATAAAAAGCAAATTTGATGCCACCACTGGGCTGGAAAACCCACAGGATATAAAGGTTTTTTTTCTTTGAACAGCTTTAGGTCGGGTCAAACTACCCGATTGTTGTTTATTCAGGGTTTAACAGGCAAAAAAGGAGCAGGAGAGGTTAGTCAAATATCGGCTTTAAGTCACCGACAGAGTTGCTGACGACGACTTCGATAACGGCCGGGCGCTTAGATTCTAGCGCACGGTGGATCGAAGGGCGAATGTTACCTGGGTCTTCCACGTGTTCTGCATAGACCCCAAACGAAAGGGCCACTTCGGAGAAGCTCGGAAAGGGGTGATCCACCCCGATGTACCTTGCATTAAAAAATTGGGTCTGTGTTACTTTTGCTTTACCATAACAGCCGTTTCTGGTAACCACGGCCAGTATAGGTATTCGATGCTCTGCGGCCGTTCCCAAGGCTGCGAGCGCAGCCATCAGCTGTCCGTCACCTAGGATAGCGACCACCGGTCGATCGGGAAGAGCTAGTTTAGCCCCCATTGCCAGGCCAAGGTCGGATCCTGGTATAGAAAAATCGTTACTTTCGATCAGAGGGAAATAAGAGCTTTTAAGACAGTGTTTCCACGCGAGATCACCAAAAATAATCCCTTCCCGACCGATTTCGTCTGTCACGTCCTTGAGCAAGCGTAACCGCCGGATAGGTAACTCGCTAGACCGTGCCAGACTGGCCCATTCGTGATTCCAAGCTTCTTTGCGCTCCCAGACCTTCTGGATGCGATGGATGAGCCTGGAGGGCCATTTTTCAACGCCCACTTGCTTTAAGAAGGAGAGGATATCTTTTAGGACCATCCTGCCATCTCCAACGATGCCTAGTTCGACGGGGTAATTTCTACCGATCTGGTGAGGATCTATATCCACCTGGATCATTTTGACATTTGGCGCGAAAATTTCCTGTGAAAAGCCAAATGTGGTGCGGTCGTTGAATGTACAACCGAAAGAGATCAGTACATCAGCTTCTGCGACAGTCTTTAGCGCTACCTTATTGGCCTTACTCCCTAGTCTTCCAACTGAAAGCGGAAAGTCATCCGGAACGATGCCGGACTTTCCATTTGAGGTCACTACAGGGGCGAAAAGAAATTCCGCTAGTTCTATGGCTTCTGCTGTGGCACGCGACCAAATCGCACCACCTCCCAAAACGATAACGGGACGCTGAGATTCGATAAGAAGATTAGATGCGCGGCGGATTAACTCCGAACCGGTTGAGTAAGGACCGGACCGCACAAATTGACTATAGTGGCGAATTGTTTCAGGTGTTTCGGCGACTAGAAAATCCTTCGGGATCCCCCAATAAACCGGTCCCTTCCTACCTGAGACGGCACTGCGATAGGCCCTTTCCAACGTTTCCACTGTCCGATGTGGTTCTGTTACCCTATGCGAAAAACGGGTCAGTTTTTCAAAAATAGAACTCGGGTCTAAGACTTGCGTTGCGCACTCTTCTTTATCGATATAGGATGATGGTCGCTCTCCCACGAGCAGAATTACTGGAGAACCGTCGTAGAAGGCCTGCGCTAGAGGCGGGACGGTTTGGGCAGCAGCACTACCGCCGGAGATGAGAACAACACCCGGGCCGCCACTGGCTCTGGCGAAACCGTCGGCTATCAACACTGCGGTCTCTTCCGTATAGGTGGAAATAAACTTGATCGAGTCTTGATTTGCGACGGTGTCTAACAGGGGGAGGATCTCCTCACCAATTTTTCCGAAGACAAACCGGATCTCCTGAGCTTTCAGAAATTCGAGTATGGCCCGGCTAATAGGCATGGTCATGGAGACGTACCTCAGTAGAACGGTAAGCGTAAGGCAAAACCTGTTCCGGATAACTGGTTGTTTTATAGGAAATAGCTCCTAGGCCCACAAAAATGGCCTAAGATATGCGTAAGGGTTTAGAATTTGTTAAAACCAGATCCAGGTGAAAATGGCCGACTAAACTCTGGGGCTATGGTTAGCGTTTAAGAACCGATTTAGTCCACGGTGTAAAGGATTGTGACGTCACCCCCTTGACTTTTGGCCCTCTTGGTGGGACAAAATCAAATTTGTAGGTGTATTGTTTTTTTCGTTAGAGGTAGGGGGGAGGTATCATTAGTGGCGATGACTCCGCGAGACTTTTCTCTCAAGACGGGCCAGGCTGAAATGCCAGAAAACGTCGCTCCTGCCGAAAACCGTACGACGCCCGCCAAAGAGTCGTTCCGTATCGCAGAAGAGCGTTTGTGGAAACTATTCAACCAGTCTCTGCCCTGCGTCATCTATAAGTGTAATGCCTCTATGGAATTAACCTTTATTTCGGAAAACGTAGTCGACCTTCTTGGTCTTACTCCAAAGGAGCTAGTAGGAACTCGGTTGCTTTGCGAAAAGAGAATCATTCCGGATGATTCCAGTGTAGTTAAGCGGAAGCTCGCTGATCTCAAGAAGCTCAAATCAGTTTCGATGATTCACCGTTTTAGAGACCAAAGAGGGTTGCCGGTATGGGTTGCCCATGGTCTCAGGCGGCTCACGTGGGAAGGGGAAGAGGTCTTTCATGGTTCCCTTTTGCGCATAAAGGACGATATGAGCGCTTCCAGGAACGGCAACCGTGCGGTTGACCGTTTCATGCACAAAATAGGAAACCATTTCCAGCTTCTTAACCTCGCAATCAGCTCTCTCAAAAAAAGCTTACCGGAAACGCGGGAAGCGGATGTCCTTTATGAAACAGTCGAAAAAGTTTTAGTACTAATCCGAAGCTTTTCAGAATACAATCAAGATCCGAGCAGCTGGTCAGTGGTCGATCTCCATGAGATTCTTGAGTCGGTGATTGATCGTGAAATGCCTGAATTTCTGTTGAAGGGAACTGAGCTTAAGGAGCAGATCGATCCCTCCATCAAGCAAGTTTCGCTATCGGGGGATCCGTTCTTGATCGAACTGGCCATGAGCCACATCCTCAAGAACGCGCTGGAGGCCACGGAGAAAGGGGGAATAGTCACTCTTCACGCTGGGACTGACCGGCGGGAAGGTGGCTCGTGCGTCGTAACGATGAAGGTCATTGACTCAGGCTGTGGGATTGAAGCAAAGAATCTCAAACAGGTGTTTTTACCTTTTTTCAGCACAAAGGAAGACCACGATGGTTTGGGGTTAAACGTGGCAAAACGGATTTCCGAAATGCACCTTGGTTTCTTACAGCTTCAGAGCATCGAAGGGCAAGGGACAGAGGTAAAGATTACCCTTCCGGCAGTTGGTGCGGGAAAATCTGCTCACAAATAACGGTGTGCTACTTTAAGTGAAACTGGCTAACCGCAGTACGGGTCTTCCCTAATATGTATTATGTATAATGTTCTTATTGTAGAAGATCACGATCGCTTAAGAGAGCAGCTTGCCCGTTTCTTTGAACAGAATGGCTATAGGGTTTCCACGGCTGCCTGCGGAGAGGAGGGAGTGGAAAAGCTCGCCCGGGAACAATATGCCATTGTGGTTTCCGATGTCAAAATGCCGGGAATGGATGGATTTCAGCTTGCCCGGCATATTCGCCAGACCTATCCCGACACGGATGTCATCCTCATTACAGCCTTTGGTAACATTAAGGACGCCGTGCAGGCGATGAAACTGGGAGCGAGCGATTATATTACCAAGCCATTCCAGCCGGAAGTTATCCGGTTCGTCAGCGAAAAGCTGATCGAGAAAAGACGTCTTTTGGAAGAAGTGCGCGAACTGCGGCAGTTGGTCAAGGATGAAATTTCCCTTGAAAACATTCTGAGCAAGAGCCCTAAGATGTTGAAGATTTTCGACCTTATTAGAGCGGTGGCAGCAACCGATTCGGGGGTGCTCATCACTGGAGAAACGGGAACCGGAAAAGAGTTGGTCGCCCGGGCTATTCACAAATTGAGCAGGCGAAAGGACTATCAATTCGTCGCCATCAACTGTGGAGCTCTCCCGGACACCCTTCTCGAAAGCGAATTGTTTGGTTCTGAGAGAGGGGCATTCACCGGTGCCGTCCAAAATCGCCCAGGTCGAGTGGAGCTTGCCAATAAAGGGACACTTTTTTTAGATGAGGTTGAGAGTATCCCGCTCCCTATGCAGGTCAAGCTGCTACGTGTCCTTCAAGAACGGGAGGTCGAACGGCTGGGAGGAAACCGGAAAATTAGGATCGATATGCGTGTCATAGCTGCGACGAACGTCGATCTTACGCTTTCCCTGAGTAGAGGGACGGTGCGAGAGGATTTTTATTACCGTATCAACGTAGTTCCTATTTTTGTACCGGCTCTGCGTGAGCGCTTGGAGGATATTCCGCTGCTCGCAGACCATTTTCTCCAGAGACACTCGGTTGCTCGGGAGAAGAAGATTATAGCAATCTCTCCGAAAGTGATGGATCAGATGCTGACTTATCATTGGCCTGGAAACGTCCGGGAACTTGAAAATATCCTGGAGCGCGCTATTGTTAAATGCCAGGGCGATGCTATTGAGGAAGTGGATTTACCGTCGCAGCCGCAACGCATCGTTGACGCTACCTTCTCCGATAATGGCGAACCGGGGATCTCGCTGAAACAGTGGCTCCTACATAGTGAAAAAGATTATCTTCGAGGAATCTTGATCAAACATAGAGGTAGCATTACCCACGCCGCAAATGAGGCCGAGGTAGACAACAAGACGCTTTACAGAAAAATGAGACGGCATGGATTACATAAGGAGTCGTTCAAGGAGCTCACGTAGGTAAGGATTAATATCATAAGTTAATAAAGTAAGTTACGTTAGTTTTATAATGTAGCACTTTAGTATCGTATTTCCGTCTAGGTAAAGTCAGTCTAAATGCTTGAGGACCCCCGTTTCAGTGCTCATACTGAACCGTTTCCGTTTCATTCCTGCCCTCCTTCCGCTCCCTATATCGCAAGAGACTCACTTTCAAAAATGGTTTAGTCTTCGGGGGCAGGTCAGTTCGGCTCGGTTTCACGAGCCAGGAGGCGTTTCGCTTCCTCATCAGAAAGAGATTCTACCTCAGTCAACATGCGGGCTAGCTCTTCATCCCCGGCCTTTTTCCTCATGTTCCGCGTGATGACTACCGCCATGTCCGCTACAGTCGGCGAGTCAAAGAGGGAATTTATGGGCAGCTCTACTTTGAATGTGTTGATCACCCGTGAAATAAGCCGAGCGGCCGCCAGCGAGTGGCCGCCGAGTTCAAAGAAATTATCGTGGATGCCAACTTGATCGAGAGATAGGATTTGACCCCAGATCTTTGCCAGTTCCTCTTCTACCGGGGTTGTTGGTGCGGCGTACGGAGTATCCAGTTCTGGTCTGCGGCCGTTGAGGAGCGGAAGCGCCTTTCGGTCTACTTTTCCGCTCGGCGTTAGTGGCATGGCCTCGAGCGCCACGAACGCCGAAGGGATCATGTAGTCAGGGAGCCTTTCTTGTAAGAAACATCGCAAGTCACTTACGGTAGGGGCAGGGTATTGCGCTGGAACAAAGTAACCTACCAGTCGTATATCGCCGGATTGATCTTTACAGGCCGCCACGGCAGCTTCCTTGATGGCAGCATGATCAAGCAACCTCACTTCGACCTCACTGATTTCAATCCTGTAACCTCTCATCTTCACCTGAAAGTCTTTGCGCCCGAGATGCATAAGACAGCCATCAGGCAGCATCCGACCTAAGTCGCCGGTAAGGTAGACACATCTGTCTCCTCCCTCTGGATCAGGCAGGAATTTAGCCTGTGTGAGGTCGAGCCTCCGCCAATAGCCCGGGGAAAGATAGCGACTCCGGATTGCGATTTCCCCAATGTGGCCCTGAGCAACTGCTTCACCATGGTCATCGAGCAAAAAAACTTCCTTGTCCTCTAATGTGTAGCCGGCCGGCATAACGCTCCCCTCGATCTGGGTATCCTTGTCGATGACATACGCCGTGATGTTATGTGTTTCAGTAATGCCCAACACGTTGAGAAAGTTACAGTATCGGGAGAAATGTTTTTTGTATAACCCTACCTCCCTCTTGTAAACCGGTTCCCCTCCTAAACAAACCAGGCGAAGCGTGGGGAACTGTTCTACACCCGTCAGAGTACCGCAGACATGACGGAAAAGTGTCGGGACAGAATGGTAGATGGTGATTTCCTCCCGGATCAGCCAGTTAATCAGATTAACCAGCCCTTCTTCTTTGAAATTGAACGGACAGAGGGTAGCACCATTAAGCAAGGCGCCAAAGATGTCTCCTACGGATGCGTTGGAAGTGCAGGAGGAGAGTAAGGAGACATGGTCGTCGGTGCAGAAGTGAAAAACGTTGGTATCGCTCTTGACGCGATGAAGCACGTTTCGATGATTATGGTAAACACCTTTTGGCTGCCCCGTCGAACCGGAGGTATACAAGATATAGGCCGGGGTATCTGATGACAGCGAGAGATCCGGATTCTCCGAATCGAAATGGACGTCGAGCTCATCAATATTGAGCACATGACACACCTGCTGAGCCAATGCTTGGGCGAAGGCGCGATGCTTGGTGTTCGTCAGGATGAGCCCGGGCTGGGCATCCTCAAGCATAGAGGTAATCCATGCCAGTGGATAGGAGGGATCCAGCGGTACGTAGATCTTCCCAGCCTTTAGAGCGGCGAGGATCGCGGTGATCATTGCGACGTCATGCTCGAGGAGCAGAGCAATCGGTTCATTGCCTTTCCCGCGCTGGGCCAGGATCGCTCGGGCAACGCAATTGGCCATCTGGTTGAGTTCCTCGTAGGTAAGTTCATGACTCCTAGTCTTAACAGCAATTCGGTTGGGGTACAGCCGTACCATCTGCTCAAACCGCTCCGGGACCGACTGCTCGATCTCCTCTTTGGGAAATTCCACGAAGGTCCCGCTCGGATGGAAGCACTTGGCCCGTATCGCCTGCTGCTCGGGCGGTAGCTTTGAAAGATGTTT
>JBHHYU010000071.1:0-15549 GCA_046757725.1 Binatia bacterium | reverse complement strand
AGGGTCAAAAACCGGGGACTAGCGGTGAGGGTTTTACGACGGGCAGTGACCGTTGGCCAGATGAAACTCGAAGTCTGAGCGGAAGAGCTTGAGGGCGCTCTCGATCGGTGGCCCCGGCATGCTGATCAGGTTGCAGAACCCTTTACCTTTATTAAAGCTGACTACCTTGCTGAACTGTTCCAGAAGGGCTTCATTTCCCTCCCCCGCTTGAACTTTTTTCAGCATAGCTGCCAGCATATTAGTTTCCATCCGACAGGCTGGGCATTGATCGCAGCATTCCCGCGCGAAGAAATCGGCGATCTTTAGAACTTCTTCCACGATACAAGTGCCTTCGGTCACCAAACTGACCACTCCACATCCGATTGTGGAACCGGCAGCCCGCAGGGATTTATGGTCTAAAGGGATATCCAATTTGTCAGGGGGTAAAAATGCCGAGGAAGGACCTCCGGGGAGAATGGCGCGGATGGACTTGCCATTTTTTACGCCGTCGCCGCAGTCTTCGATTAAGCGGCGAAGGGGGGTGCCAAAAGGAAGTTCATAAATCCCGGGTCGTTTCATGTCCTCGTTTAAGGAAAATATCATCGTACCTGGACTTTCAGGAGTGCCGAACGACCGGTACCACTGGGAACCCTGGGCGATGATTGGGGCAATATTGGCAAACGTTTCTACATTGTTGACTGCCGTAGGTTTCCCAAAAAGACCCGAGGTCGCGGGGAAAGGCGGTTTTTCTCGTGGCCGAGGTTGCTTCTCTTCGATCACCTCCAAGGCGGCCGTATCTTCACCGGCGACATAATTCGGAGGGGCAGGCGTCAGAAGAATCTCTAGAGAAAAGCTGCTTCCTAAAATGGCGTCTCCCCAATAGCCGGCTTCTCTGGCTTCTGTCAGAGCAGCCGTCATGCTCTGAGTGGCTTCCTTATATTGAGCATTAATATACAGGTAGGCCTTCAGTGCTCCGACGGCGTAAGCGGCCAGGATCACTCCTTCAAGAACCAGATGGGGAAGATTCTCCATGAGGAGGCGATCTTTTTTACTGCCAGGTTCGTCTTCTCCTCCGTTTAGGACAACATAGTGGGGTTGCTCAGGACACTCCCGGGTGAAGGCCCATTTTCTCCCCGTAAGAAAACCCGCACCTCCTCTTCCTTGAAGGCCGGAGTCCAAGACCTCCTTCAGGACCGCGTCAGCGGTGAGTTTCTTTAGTGCTTTTTCCAGGCCGCTGTAGCCGCCACGACATCTATAACGCTTAAGGTCTTCTCTTCCATCCACCACGCCCCCTGGAAATAGGATGCCTTCCATCTCCTCCCCCTAAAAAACTCCCGTATCCAGAAGCTGGTAGATCAAATCCTTGAGTGAACCATCGATCTTATCAAGTCGCTTGACATCAGGGCCCCCGGCAAGATGATCCACGATGTCATTCAGGTCTTCTTTCTTTACTCCTGCGTACCAGCTCTTTTCCGGATAGAGAACAACGTTAGGTCCCTCCTGGCAGGCGCCGAAGCACATGTAGGGCCGGACCTCGATGTCGGCTAGACCTTTGTCGCCGACTCGCTTTTCCAGTTCTTTCATGACATCTTCAGAACCCCGGCTCCTACAATCGACGTTCTGGCACACAAGGCAGACCTGTTTCACTTCACCTCTCCTTCTTAAATCGAACACCGGCGGATGACAGCAAGGGATCAATTCATCTGGAGAACCCAATCTTTTGTCTTAAAGGTCTCGTCGAGGAGGCGTTCATCTTCAGGATTTGGGAGGACATCAACGAGATGTTTCTGATACTCCTCCGCGGAAAGAGGCTCACCCTTTAAGCTATACGTTTTTCCGGCATATTCGCCAATGGATCGCCGGAATTTCAGATCCGGAACAAAGAGCCTCGGCTGGTCTGCCGGCACATATTGGTTCAACCCTACTATTAGGTTCTGACACTCGGCAAAGTAGTGCGTTCGAGCCAGATCGTTGAGCCGGTCCTTGGCTGCCGGTTCCTTTGCCTCATGCTCGTCAAAGCGGCCCTTCAAGCCCCAGACGTAAGCCCAATGAGCGGATGAAGAATGGTCCGTGCCAAAGAGATCGAAGGCTGTCGATAGCCATTTATTGAAATATTTCTGAACGACCGGGATGGGAATCTTGCCCGCCCTAATGATACGCGTGAGGCCGGTATTTCCAGTGAAGAGGTGAAAAAACTCCTCCTTGAGCATGGTAGATACGCTTTGTGCCAGGGGAGCGAATGAAGAATGGGTCAACATCGTGAGCTGATACTTACCGTCCCGATCTATAAACTGGGTATAGGTGAAAAAGTCAAGCCAATTTTTTACTGGAGCGTTAAAGGAGCCTAATAGCCGTTCACCCTTGAATGCTCTGCGCTCCAGGAGTTTCTGTGCCTCAAGCTTTCCGGAGTCACCAAAATGGTTGACCAGGAGATAGCACATCTGCCACCCGTGGCGCATCTCTTCACTGTTGACTCGAATCAGCGACTGACGATCGTAATCTGTCGGGGCAGTATCCACGAGGTTTCGCTGTTGCTCCACTGAGGCAAACTCTGTATCGCCCTGATAGACGATCAGGTTCAGCAACCCATCACGGATCGTTTGATTCGGAATCTGCGCGATCCTTTCCCACTTTCGCCGACCTTTAAAATCCCCAAACTCAATTTCCGGTGTGTGAAGTTCACCGAGCTTGGTCTCGAATTGATAGTTACCTAAGCGAGCGGAATCGTAGCCAATGTCCTTCTGCCACTCACGAAAATACTCTATCCAATCATCAAAAGTAGAGATCCTTGCCATAGAAGCTCCTTTCCGGGAAGGGGTTAGTTCGAACGATCGTTAGAATACTACCCGAAAAGAGCTAAAAAATCAACCCCGGCGGCTGTGAGTTTAGTTACCTTTCCTCATACCATTCGAGGCTCTCATTCCCTAGTGGTACAACTCCATAAGCTCCACCATGCCCAGTTCACGCATCTGTTCGAAGAGGTATTTTTTTATCTCCGCTACGGTGTCCATCTGAAGCACGATTTGGGCCGAGTTTTTCGCGGCCTGGTAGGTCACGGAACAAATAATCTTTTTAACCACCGGGACATAGAGAGAACCCATGCTGAACTCTTCCAGCCCCATACCCAATAGTAGAACGGTGCAGAGAGGGTTACCGGCCATCTCTCCACACATCCCGACTCGTTTACCTTCTTTTTTTGCAGCCTCAATGGTGTGAGCCAGAGCTCCCAAGACCGCTGGGTGGAGAGGCTCGTAGAGTCCGGCAACTTTACGATTGCCCCGGTCTACCGCCAGAATATATTGAACAAGATCATTAGTTCCAATACTCAAAAAGTCGACTTCGCGTACGAGCCGTGGGGCCAATTGAACCGCCGATGGGACCTCAATCATGATCCCCAACTCCATATGGTGATCGATGGGGACCTCCTCCCGTTCCAGCTCCTCTTTGACCTCTGCGAGAATCTCCTTGACCTTTATGATTTCTTCCAGGCTCGATACCATAGGGATCAGTAAACGAACCCGCCCCACAATCCCTACCCTCAGGATTGCCCGCAGTTGCGTCTTGAAGATATCGGCTACCTCCAGCGAGATGCGAATGGAACGCCAGCCTAAGAAAGGGTTAGCCTCCGTACCGGCTCTACGGGCAAAAGTGGGATACTTATCTGCACCGATATCCAGGGTGCGGATCGTCACCGGGTTTCCCGTCATCCCTTCTACGATACGACGGTAAAGTCTGTACTGCTCTTCCTCGGTGGGGAAATCACGATGGGTCAGAAAAGCAATCTCTGTTCGGTAGAGTCCGATTCCCTGGGCACCGTGGAGGTGAGCAAAGGCCACGTCGCTCAAAAGACCGATATTGGCATAGAGGGAAACGCGATGACCATCCATGGTTTCCGCGGGACGGTCCCGTATCTCATTCAGCTCTCGATTAAAGGCGAGATACTCTCGCTCCATTCTGTCGTACTCCCGCTCAACCTCATGGCTTGGGTTAATATAAACCACGCCGGAATTGCCATCGACGATCACGGAATCGCCTTGGTGAACGTTTTCTAACACCCGATCGACTGCAACGACGCTGGGGAGCTCAAACGATTTAGCGAGAATGGAAGCGTGGGAGGTTTCCCCCCCCGTGGAGAGGACGATACCCTGAAAATGGTCTCCCTCAATCAGAGTCAAGTCCGCAGGTGAAAGATCCTCTGCCACGAGGATAGCCTTGTCGGGGAGGTTCACTTTTGCTTCTTTTATCCCGGAAAGGGTTTCTAAAACCCTCTGGGCTACATCCTTGACATCCGCTCCTCGTCCCCTGAGGTATTCGTCTCCGATCCTTGTAAAAGATTTAAGGTACTGCCCAAAGACAGTGCTGACGGCGTACTCTGCGACAACTCCCTCCTTACGGATCTTTCCCTCGATTTGTCTGATGACCATAGGATCTTCGAGAATCAGCCGCTGGACGTCAAAGAGGGCTCCTTCTTCTTTTGAGATCAGGGTGCTCATGCGCTGCTTGAGGGTGTGGATCTGCTCGATCCCCCTCTCCACTGCAGCCCGGAACCTGTCGATTTCCCTCTTGGGATTTCTGGTTCGCTCCTTTCTAACCGAGTTCAGATCCATGCGCGGCTTAAGGACATAGGCTATACCACGCCCGAAACCTGGGACAGCCGACAGACCGGTGAGACGCCCTCTTCGTTTATGCCAGGTACTTCGTGTCGTTCCTTCTAGGCGTTTGCCTTCATAGGAACGGAGTCTCCTTAAAGTATCCTCCATGCGCTTATCGTATTCCCTGCGCTCCCGTTCTTTATCCTTGAGAGTATCAAGCAAGCGTGCCTGGACAATGATGCTCGCCACGTGAATCGAAATGGCTTTAAGGATACGTATTTCATCTCGGGAGAAGTGTCGGCGGCGCGAGGTCTGAACTACCAGTACACCGAGCGGCATCTTTCTCTGAATCAAGGGAACTCCCAGGAAGGAGTGAAAGCGCTCCTCACCGCTCTCTGGAAAATATTTGTAACGCGGATGGGTCAAGGCGTCGACAACCATTACCGGTCCCATCTTTTCGATCACCAAACCACACAGGCCTTCGTGAACCCCCATGAAGACCTTTCCTACTGCTTCCTGATCCAACCCCATGGTAGCCCGTAGAGTGAGACGGCTTTGCTGGCGGTCCAGGATATATAGGGAACAGACCTCCGTCTCCATACGCTCCGCGACAACGGCTACGATACTTTTCAGAGTTTCCCGCAGATCTTGGGAATGATCGATCAGAGCGCTGATGTCTTCCAGGATCGTCAGATGGGGAAAACTGTCGCCGGATGTTTTTCTCAACTTGGCCATAAGTTTTAACTAATTCTACGTGGATTTCACAGCAAATTACAAATGTCGTTTTATTGGCTCTGCCGGCTGGATAACGTCTTACACCGTTGGCGGGATCGAGTGCCCCGGTGGGCTGACGTTGGTTTTTCCTTGCATGAAGAAATGACCTGGGATTTTCTCACCACAGGGACAGTGATTCTCTACGAGGTGATTCTCGAGGATATCATGCCAGGAGCGGCGAATAAGTGCACAACCGCAGCTAGGGCAGAAAGTGGTCTGTCCCTCGTCGTCAAAGATATTTCCCACATAGCAGTATTTAATTCCCGTTGAGCGGGCGATCCGGCGGGCACGCCGCAGGGTAGAAGCGGGAGTTCGGGGTTTATCCGTCATTTTGAAATCAGGATGAAAGGCGGTGAAATGGAGAGGAACATTCTCGCCGAGGTTGTCGAGCACCCAGTCGCAGAGCTGTTTAGTCTCTTCCGGGTTATCGTTCTCCCCGGGAATCATGAGATTGGTAATCTCAAACCAGATGTCAGTTTCGTTCTTAAGCCATTTGAGCGTATCCAGGACAGGATCGAGATGAGAGAACGTCAGCTTGTGATAAAATCGTTCGGAAAAGGCTTTGAGATCCACGTTAGCAGCATCGATGTAGCGATAGACCTCTGGACGGGCCTCTGGTGTGATAAAGCCAGCCGTCACCATGACGCTCTTTAGGCCCCGCTCGCGTGCGAGGCAAGAGATATCGATGACAAATTCCCCCCAGATGACCGGATCGTTATAGGTAAAGGCAATGCTTGGAATATGGTGCTTCAACGCCAACTCCACAACCTCTTGCGGACCCGCGCTCAGGCTTTGGGCATCGTCCAGTCTTGCCTTACTCATGCTCCAGTTCTGACAGAAACGACAGCCCAAATTGCAGCCTGCCGTGCCGAAGCTCAAAATGGCTGTGCCGGGCAGAAAGTGATTGAGTGGCTTTTTCTCAATGGGATCAATGGCAAAGCCGGCCGATTTGCCGTACCCCAGGGAGTAGAGTTTGCCGTCAATATTTTTCCGGATATAACAGAAACCGGCCTGACCTTCTCCAACCCGGCAGTACCGAGGACAGAGGGTGCAAAGTATGCGGCCATCCTCTTGGGTCTCCCACCAAAGAGCCTCTTTCATACCTTTCAAACTATCACCCTTTTCCCGCTACTGCGCAAGAGAATAGAGGGGTTTAACCAACGGTGTATTGGGGGAACCCTTCGCCTGTACGTCGAGCGGAAGCCGTCAGTGTACCTGGGAGTCGAAAGAAGATCCATCTCGATCCCTTCTACCTACGAGAAGGTCTGAAGCAGGATGTCTCGATCCTCTGGTTTGCAAGGGACTAAACTGAGGCCGCAGCTGCCCGTGACAAGACTAGTAACACCGTGGTGGCGAGAAGTGGTACCCGGAGGATCTCAGAGAAGGAGAACCCGCTTGAGATTGACAGCACAATGGCCTAGTCGATATGTTTTTATTTGCTAGCTGGCGGGGGTTTGGTAAAGACATCTGAGCAGCCAGGCGGATTTTATCATGAGCGGCACACGGCGATACCGGTTGGGGGTAGATGTGGGGGGAACCCATACTGATCTTGTCCTGCTTGATGTGGTAAGTGGCGCACTTGAAGTAGAAAAGGTATCCAGCACACCCTCCAATCCCGCTTTGGGAGTCTTGAAGGGCATTTCCCGTTTTGTAAATCAGGGTGTGAATCCTGGAGACATTGAGTTTTTCTCCCATGGAACGACGATCACTACCAACGCGATTCTGGAGATGCGGGGTGCCAAGACCGGTCTTCTAATTACTGCGAGTTTCCGTGCCGTGCAGGAGACTCAGAAGCAAGCCCGGGACGGTAACCCCTTTGACTATTTCTATCAAAAGCCCATACCGGTGGCGCCCCAAAGCCTGACCCATGACATCCCGGGAAGGATCGATTATGAAGGCAGGGAACTTACACCTCTGGGCCGAGACCGAGTGCAGCAGGCGGCCCGTGCGCTGAGGGCGGCAGGCGTTACCTCTATCGCGGTCTGCTACCTTTTCTCTTTTATGAACCCTGCGCACGAACAGGAGACCCGGCGGATTATTCTTGAAGAGTTCCCTGAAGCGCATGTCTCACTCTCGTCAGAGGTCCTCCCCCGGATCCGGGAATGGCCACGGCTCTCCACTACTTTGCTCAACGCGTATCTGGAACCGGTTCTCATGGACTACATACGCTATCTGGCTAAAGGGCTAGACAAAGAAGGCATCGGCACCCAGCAACGGTTTCTCATGCAGTCCAACGGCGGCGTTATGCCGTTTACTGCGGCTGTCAGCGGTGGTCGTTGCGTCTACACCTTGCTTTCTGGCCCGGCTGCGGGTGTCCGGGCGAGTGCCTACCTGGGAGGTGAAGCGGCACAACGAGGTCTCGTTACCCTGGATATGGGTGGGACGAGCTGCGACATTGCCTTTATCGAAGGCGGCATCCCCCTTGAGGTGACGGAAGGAGAAATCGCGAGACGACAGTTGGATGTTCCTGCCTTGGACCTGACAACCATCTCCGCTGGGGGGGGATCCATTGCCTGGATCGATAGTGGGGGGTTCCTTTGTGTTGGTCCTAAGAGTGCGGGAGCTTATCCCGGTCCCGCCTGTTACGGGCAGGGCGGTAGAATGCCGGCAGTGACCGACGCCGATCTCGCTTGCGGTTATCTCAACCCTCAATATTTTCTTGGTGGCACGCAGGTGTTGGACTTCGAGGCGTCCATTGCCGCACTGAAGCGCCATGTAGCGGACCCCTTGGGCTTAAATCCCCTGGAGGCGGCAGTGGGAATTATCCGGATCGTCGACATGCGCATGGCGGACGAGGTTAGAGTCCATGCGGCCAAGCGGGGAGTCGACGCCCATGACTTTACGTTGCTACCCTTTGGTGGTGCCGGTGCGGTTCATGGTGCTGCCGTCGCAGCGGAGCTGGGCGTGAACCGGATCTTGATACCACCGCGTCCCGGGGCCTTTTCCGCCCTCGGGCTTTTATGCACGGATGTCGTGCATGACTATATCCGTTCCGAGCTGCGCCCCCTTAATCGGATGGACCCTCAGCATGGGGAGAAGATCTTCGCCGAGCTTGAGGAACGAGCCAAGCGAGAACTCCGCGGGGAGGGGTTAAACCCTGCCGATGCCGCAATGGAGAGGGAGCTTGATCTCCGCTACACAGGCCAAGGCTACGAATTGCGGGTATCCCTCGAAGGGATTTGTGAAGGCCCGCTCGACGAGAGTGTTCTGGCCCGGACGCGAAACCGCTTCGATGAGCGCCACGCACTGATCCACGGTCACGCAGCAATGGAAAAAACCGTGGAGGTGGTGAGTTACCGTCTCCGCGTCCGAGTTGCGGTTCCAAAGTTTGACCCTGTTCCGGAGATCGTAGTGACAGCAGCTCCTGTCCCAGCGGAAGCGGAAAAGGGAACGCGCACGGTTTACTTTGACGGGCGCAGTGCTGTCGACACAAAGATATACGAACGGGACAGGCTCTTCCCTGGTGTCTGTTTTACGGGCCCTGCCATCGTCGAGCAGTTCGATGCCACTACAGTGGTCCCCAAAGGGTGGAGCGCGTCAGTGGACAGCTGCCGTTACCTGAACCTCCAGAGAAAGGTCCCATGAGATGAGCGACGCGATTACCGTCCAAGTGCTCCGAAACAAGGTTGCGAGTCTGGTCGAGGAGATGCATTATCATTTCTACCGCTCTGGTTACTCCACCATCATCCGGGAATCTCGGGATTTCAGCTGTGTTATCCTGGACCACGAAGGTCGGCTGATCGTCGCCCCGCCAATGTTTTTTCACGCCCCGGTGTACCGGCATCTGATCGGACGGGTAAAGGAGCTTTACGGCAGCAGCGAGCTTCGAGAGGGTGATATTTTCGTGTGTAATCATCCTTACGAAGGGGGCCTTCCCCATGTTTCGGACATGGCCTTCGTATCTCCAGTCTTCGCAGAGGGCGTGCTTGTAGGGTTTGCTGGAACTATTGCCCACAAGGCGGATGTGGGCGGGACGGTGCCCGGTAGTACCTCTGCCGGCGCCACCGAATTGTTTCACGAAGGACTCCTACTCCCACCGATGAAGATGGTGGCGGAGGGCCGCTTCAATGAGGATCTGGAGCGCCTGATCCTGGCCAACAGCCGTCAGCCCGAGCTCATGCGTGGGGATATGCGAGCGCAAGTGGCGGTGACTCAGATGGGGGTCCATCGGCTGAAAGCGCTTTGTGGACGTTTCGGGGCCCGCACGGTCACGGACGTTTTTTCCGCAGTGGTCGGAGGCGCCGCCCAAGCGCTGCGGATGGCGGTGAAAGAACTACCGGAAGGCAGTTCCGCTGCCGAAGGCTTTTTGGACAGTGACGGTATTGAGCTGGAGCGGCCGCTCCGCCTCGCAGTGGAGATCACTGTGAGAAGCGGCGTCGTGTTATTCGATTTCAGTCAATCTGACCGTCAGGTTCGGGGGCCTATGAATCTGAGGCCTGCCATGGTCGAGGCCTGCTGTTTTTATTCGTTGATCGGTTGCCTGGGACCGAACCTTCAATTCAACGACGGCATGCGTGAGGTGGTGCGCTTCAAATACGCCCCGCACACCATCACCAACGCGGACTCCCCTGCGCCAGTGAGCAGCTACCAAGTGGCTAACTTGAAGCTTGTAGACGTGATCCTGGAGGCCCTTGCTTTCTTTAATCCAGCCCGCGCTATCGCCAATGCGGGTTCCAGCGGTGCGCTCATGATTTCTTGGCATGGAGGTGGAAGGCCAGGGCAAGCTAATTTGCAATATGAGATTCACGGCTCCGCCTATGGAGGCGGGAAGGGACATGATGGGACCTCTGCCGTGGCTACCCATCTGAGTAATCTGCACATAACGCCCATCGAGATTTTGGAAAGTGAGTTTCCCTGTCGCATTACCCGATTCGACATGCGTACCGACTCGGGAGGTGCCGGTCAGTTCCGTGGCGGTTTGAGCTTTAGCCGTCATTACGAGTTGCTTCAGGACGCGACGGTTATCCGGCGGGCGGACCGAGCCCGTTTCCCGCCCAACGGAATCAATGGCGGCCATGCCGGTGCCGCAAGCCGATTTGTTATCCATGCGGGTACGGACCATGAAGAAGAGACTCCGGCATCCGGCCGTTTTGAACTCCGAGCAGGAGAGCGTTTCTTCCTGGAGAACGCAGGCGGGGGTGGATACGGTGACCCCAAGAAGCGAGATCGCAACGCTCTCAAGGACGACATAGCGGAAGGTTACGTAAGCGAGCGAGCTGCAAAGGAAAGGTACGGAGCGTGAGTGAACTTCACACATCACCCGCACTTATGATGGCTTAGATCGTCTGACATCCGAGACTACTCCCCAAGGAAGCGTCAGCTACACCTACGATGCCGCAGGCCGTCGCACTAGTATGACGGTCAGCGGTCAACCGTCCGTGGTCTATTCCTACGACAATGCCAACCGGTTGACCCAGATCAGTCAGGGCACCTCCACTGTTATCTTTAGTTACGACCTAGCGAGCCGCCGCACCAGCTTGACTCTACCCAATGGGATTCTGGTAGAGTATAGTTATGACGCGGCTTCGAGGGTAACTGGAATCACCTACAAGCGAGGGGCGACCGTATTGGGAGACTTGACCTATACCTACGATGCAGCCGGCAATCGAACCAAGATCGGTGGCTCGTTTTCCCGAACGGGCGTTCCGTAAGCTATCGCTTCGTCTAATTACAATGCAGCGAATCAGCAGTTAGTCCTGGCTGATAAGACAATGACCTACGACAATAACGGCAATCTTACCTCTCTGGCCGACATCAACGGCACCACAGATTACACCTGGAACGCAAGAAATCAATTGGTAAGCATCACTGGACCAAGCGTGAATGCCAGTTTTGAATATGATCCGTTGGGCAGGCGAGTAAATAAGACAGTCAACAGCAATGTAATCGAATTTCTCTACGACGGCGTTAATCCGGTACAGGAAACTGACGGGGTTACTGTGCTGGCGAACATCTTGGGTGGTCTTGGGATTGATGAGGTCTTTACCCGCACAAGGGGGTCATTGCAGGGGGTCAAATCGGTGCAGGGGGTCAAATCTGCTCTTGACTTATAACATGATCCCTGCTACATCTTTCCCGCATGGTGCGTCCTCTTCGCATCGAATACCCTGGCGCCTACTACCACGTCATGAACCGGGGACTGGCCCGCAGCAACATCTTCCTTGATAATCATGACCGCCAACGCTTCTTAACCTTAATCGGCGAGGTTTCTAAATTATGGAAGATAGAAGTCTACGTTTACTGTTTAATGGGAAACCACTATCACCTGCTACTCCAAACACCCAACGGTGGACTATCCAGAGCGATGCGGCATTTAGATGGGGTTTATACCCAAGGGTTCAATCGAGCCCACCGAAGAGACGGTCCCCTATTGCGAGGACGCTACCGAGCTATTCTGATAGATGCTGAGGAGTATCTCTTAGCCGTAGCCCGCTACATCCACCACAATCCCGTCGGTGCGAGGATAGTGTCGAACATGGATCACTATCGTTGGAGCAGTCATTACGGCTATCTAGCCAAGAGAAAAGCCCCTGAGTGGTTGAATACCGACTCTATTCTATCCCGGTTTGGTCAGGGTCGAAGGGGACTGATGCAATATCAAAGCTTTATGCACTCTAAAGTAGAGAAAGAGATTCAGGAGTACTACACGAAGGCGTACTTCAGGCCGGTATTGGGCAGTAAAGTGTTCGTGCAGGGGGTGATGGAGAAGATCGGGAAGAGTGCTGAGGTGGATGGGGAAAAGCCGGAGTCCCGTCGGGTGTTTGGTTGGGAGATAGAGGAGATTGTGCGAGCAACGGCTAAGGTGTATGGCAAGACAGTTTTGGATCTTCGAGTGAAGCGACGGGGGGAGCAGAACGAGGCGAGGTCGATGGCGATGTATCTCTGCCGGACACTGGGAGGGCATAAATTGACCGAGATCGGCAAGGTAGTGGGTTTAGAGAAATACTCTTCGGTTAGTACGGCGTATTTAAGGGTGAAGGAGCGGATGGGTAGGGAGCGGAGACTGACTCGGAGAGCAAGAGAGATTGAGAATCAACTGCTAAAGAGGCAAGAGCAGTCTTGAGCCCCCTTCTGACCCCCTTCGCCCCCTTATAATACGGATAGTCAAATGGCATAAGTCAATTTTTGGGTGACCTGCTTTTATTTACACCGCAGGAAGGAGAGATGGAAAACGTAAGCCGAGAAGAGAAGTTTTCTTTCGTTTTATGGATGGCAAAAAATATCCTGCTTGCTATCACTCTATCGCTGCTTGTTGTTGCTGTTATTTGCTTAATCGGTGGATGGATGTCCTTAGCCGAATACACAAGGGGGCTAAAATATGCAGCAGTTGCCGTCTTTGTAATTGGCTGCGTGATTTTTGCTGCTACCTCAACAAGGACGCCTATACCGGGATCAACCTTTAATATACGAAGCTCACGGCCACATTTTGAGCATGTTAATGAGCACTTTCGTCAGAGGGATAAGAGTCTGCTGTTCTTTCTCCTTAGTTCTGTTGTAGCCGAAGTAATATATCTCGTGGGACATTTCCTCCATAGATTGACGTAGGCAGTTTAGTGTCAGATGGAGGGGGAAAAGGGAGGGGACATTCAACTTTTCTGATGCAGTTTAAATGAGGAAAAAAGCGATCGTGTCTCGGTTTGAGCTTTTTTCGGGACTCCCCCTCTCTCTTAACTGCTCTTGCTTGTCGATTCCGAATGAAAGAGAATCTGCGAAGTATCTATACGAAAACACAACGAGTGGCCCTTGAACGAAGGGTCCTCCAAACGGGCAGGTCACTTGCAAGAGGGCGTAGGTACAGAAAAATCCCGCCGCCACTACCAGTACGCTTACGGGATTAACGACGGCGTTAATCCGGTCCAGGAAACTGATGGGGTTAATGTGCTGGCGAATATACTGACAGGACTGGGGATTGATGAGGTCTTTACCCGCACAGACGCTGCAGGCGCGAGTAACTTCCTCGCTGATGCATTGGGTTCCTCCGTAGCACTAGCCGACTCTGCTGGCACATTGCCAACAGATTACACTTACGAGCCGTTTGGGGGAACTACTGTCGCCGGTGTATCATCCGCAAACTCCTTCCAGTACACTGGCCGAGAGAACGATGGCACCGGGCTGTATTATCATCGGGCAAGGTATTATCATCCTGGCTTACAGCGGTTTATTAGCGAGGACCCTTTTCCGGGCTTCCTGACTCTTCCTCAATCATTGAACGGATATCCCTACGCCTTTAATAACCCGAATTCTTTCGTGGATCCTGATGGTAAATTCGTATTCCCGGGCCCTACCGGTGCTATCGGAGGTGCAATCGCAGGAGGGATCGGAGGTGCCACCACTGGTGGAATTACTGGTGGCATAGGGGGGGCAATTGCAGGCGGGGCGGCGGGAGCAATCAGCGGAGCAATTTCAGGTGCCCTTACTGGGACACTGGGAGGGGGGACTGTTGGGACCATTGTAGGAGAAACGGTGGGAAGTATTGTGGGTGAGGCGCTAAATCCTTCTGGCACCATGTCTGAGCGGAGTTTCATACCACCGATACCGGTAATTAAAAATCCTCCGAGACCCCCAGACCCGTTTAAAGGTCAACAGATCCAATGTCCGCTTGGCGGTTGTCCTGACATGGGTGGTAGAAAAGATGGCAAAGAGAACTGATGGTGGGATTGGATTAGCCTCGGCTGAAAATGGATACAGATGTGGTTAAAGCAAACAAGGTACTTATCCGAGTAGGCTATCCAAAGTGGTTCCGAGTGTTCTATGGTATTGGGGCTCCTATAACGCTGCTTTTGTTTATTATTACCGGGGTTCACTTTAGTCGCCAAGGGTTCACATCATCAGAGTTGGCTTTGAGTGTTCTTTTCCTTGCCATTCTTGGCGTTGGGGTATGGATAAGTCCGGTTTTTTATCGTTCAGTCGTTGCTAAGGAGGACGAACTACAAATATACGGGTTATTCGGTCTGAAGCTAAGTCTTACATGGGATGAGATAATCAAAGTCTCACGGCCGCGCTTTGGGATTCCTCGTGATGCCACCTATCTATTTTCAAGAAATGGTGAAAAAGTCACCTTAGCAAAAGGCATGGAAGGGTATTCCGAACTGCTTGACCTCATTCAAGTCAAAGCATTGAACGTTACCCCTAAACCACTCCCGCCAGATCTGTGGCCCGAGACCGCTCGTAGGATGCGGAAGGAAACGTTGATTTTTTTTGGACTGCTTCTTGCGTATGTAATCGCCAAACTCATTTTTAAATTTTAGGAACAAGACCGTCAACAGTAGCATTACTGAATTTCTCTATGACGGCGTTAATCCGGTCCAGGAAACTGATGGGGTGACGGTGCTGGCTACTATGCTGACGGGTCTGGGGATTGATGAATACTCTACTCGGACAGATGCGAGTGGCAGCCAGTCCTTCATGACGGATGCTTTGGGGTCCACGGTAGCATCGGGCGATTTCGCAGGCACAGTGCAGACTGAGTATACCTATGAGCCTTTCGGTGGAACCACAGCGACAGGAGTATCTTCCTCCAACCCATTTCAGTACACTGGCAGAGAAAATGATAGCACCGGCCTCTACTACTACCGCGCCCGCTATTATCATCCTGGCATACAGAGGTTCATCAGTGAGGACCCAATCCGGTTTCATGGAGGAGATTTTAATCTCTTCGCCTATGTGGGGAGTAATCCTGTCGGGTTTTCTGACCCTTTGGGTTTGTTTCATGGCTCTGGAGAGCCTCCCAACTTTCCACTGTACCCTCCTGATCATACCATGACTATACCCCCTGGAGCGCCACCGATCCATTGTAATTTCTTTACTTTGCAATGTACACCTGAGCCACCACCACCTAAGAAATCGAAAACCGAGGATCCACCTCTACCACGAGAGCCGGACACTCCGCCGGAAATAGATCCTAATTACGGCTGTAACAGCTTCTTGGATTGTATAACGAAGGACATACAACGAAACATTGAACGCTGTGGGGCATTTAGTTGCCGTGCTTATTAAAGTGAAATGGGATACCACCAGCGTAGTAGCGTAACAGCAATAGCATGCCGTCAGGGAAGGATCACTTCTCATTTCGATATGGTGTAAAATAGCGTCTATTGTTTCCTTCTGCCAGTGAAGATAGTGAGAGACATTGTCAGCTAGTTTGTCGTTGTCTATGCATCACGGAGTGAATCTGTGGTGATGTCACCCAGATACGCTATCTGCT
>JBHHYU010000070.1:0-16051 GCA_046757725.1 Binatia bacterium | reverse complement strand
CGTTTTATCCCCAATGCCACGTAGGGGATTCTGTCGAGACTCATTACTGCTAGGCATCACGGATAAAACACTATCCGTTAGATTGATACCAACCACCTAGGAGATATACTATAGCTTTATGGAACAAGACCCTAATGACCTTCTGAAAGAGGCGCTTAAGCTCCCACCGGAGGCAAGAGCCGCACTTGCGGGGTCTCTTCTCGACAGTCTTGACCAAGAGATCGATGAGGAGGCCGAAGCGGCGTGGCAGGTGGAGATTGAGCGGCGGTTGAGAGAGCTTGACTCGGGAACAACTAAGCCTATCCCTTGGTCCCAAGCTCGCCTCAAAATTTCTGGCCGGTGATGGCCCAGCGGCCTGTTGATGTTCACCCTGAGGCAGTTGCGGAGGCTCAGGCAGCTTACCAGTGGTATCGGAAGCGAAATGAAACTGCCGCAGAGGCTTTTCTTGTGGAACTCGACCGCGCCGTCAAACTTATCTCCGATGGTCCCATCACCTGGCCCGTTTTCCTTCATGGCACGCGACATTTCTTACTGCGGCGATTCCCCTTCTCTGTTGTTTATCGTGAGGTCAGTGAGGTTATACAGGTTGTTGCTGTCGCTCATGCCCGCCGGAAACCTGGGCACTGGAAGGGTCGCTGATACTATTTAATCTAACCCGCCGCTCAGCGACACGACTTAAACAACATCCCAAAACAACGGACGATATTTTCTCAGTTCTTGTTTAAGGCGGGAGTGGGGGCACTCTGTTCGTAAGCGAAGGTGAGTTTTCCCTTACTCTCATCGATCTCCACCTTGCCGCCATTTTGAAGTTTGCCGAACAGGATCTCATCGGCAAGCACGCGCTTGATCTCATTTTGAATCAAGCGAGCCATCGGGCGCGCCCCAAAGGTGGGGTCATACCCTCGCTTCGCCAACCACAGACGGGCCCTTGAGGACAGATGGAGAAAAACTTTTTTATCGTTGAGTTGAAGGTCCAGCTCCATAATAAACTTATCCACTACCCGCTCGATGATCTCGGAGCTTAAAGAGTTAAAAACAACCATCGCATCCAGGCGGTTACGGAATTCCGGACTGAACATTCTCTCTATCGCCTCCTTGCCCTTTCCAACATTAGAGCGTAGGCCGAACCCAAGCGGAGCACCGCTTATCTCCCGGGCACCGGCGTTGGTGGTCATGATCAAGATGATGTTACGAAAATCCGCCTTTTTTCCATTGTTGTCCGTTAAGGTCGCATGATCCATGACTTGAAGCAGGACATTGAATAGGTCCTGATGGGCTTTCTCGATTTCATCTAACAGTAACACGGCATAAGGGTTCTTGTTCACCGCGTCGGTCAAAAGGCCACCCTGATCGAACCCCACATAGCCTGGCGGTGCTCCGATAAGGCGCGAAACCGTATGCTTCTCCATGTACTCGCTCATGTCGAAACGTATAAATTCCACCCCCAGGATTCGTGCCATCTGCTTGGCCACCTCGGTCTTACCCACACCCGTTGGGCCGGAAAAAAGGAAACAACCGATGGGCTTTTCTGGATGGCCCAGACCCGAACGGGACAGCTTAATAGCACTGGCCAGAGTCTCAATGGCCGCATCTTGACCAAACACCGTCAATTTTAAATCCCGATCCAGGTTGTGCAGCTGTTCTTTATCGGAGACCGACACACTGCGAGGAGGGATCTTGGCGATCTTGGCCACGATCTTTTCTATGTCCTTGGGACCGATGGTCTTTTTCCGCTTGTCAGCCGGAAGTAGTTTGATTGCAGCACCTACTTCATCGATCACGTCAATCGCCTTGTCCGGCAACCGGCGATCGTTGATGTGCTTGGCGGAAAGCTCGGCGGCCGAACGAAGGGCGGGAAAAGTGTAGTGGACTCCATGATGCTTTTCATAGTGGGGCTTGAGCCCTTGAAGAATCTGGTAGCTCTCATCAATGCTGGGCTCAGCGATCTCGATCTTCTGAAAACGACGTGCTAGCGCTCGATCCCGCTCAAAATAGCTCTTATAGTCATGGTAGGTAGTCGAACCGATGCATCTAATCCCTCCTGAAGCAAGGGCAGGCTTTAAGATATTGGATGCGTCCAACGAGCCGCCGCTGGTAGCACCCGCCCCCACGACCGTGTGGATCTCGTCAATAAAGAGGATCGAATCGGGTTTTTTCTTAAGCGTGTTCAAAACGCCTTTCAAGCGCGCCTCGAAGTCGCCGCGGAACTTCGTCCCGGCCAGTAGCGCCCCCATATCCAACGCGTAGATAACGGCACCCTTCAGGGCATCAGGTACCTGGTGCTGATGAATCCTCAGGGCCAATCCTTCAGCAATGGCGGTCTTACCTACGCCAGGATCCCCAACGTAGATAGGATTGTTCTTGCGCCGCCGGCACAGAACATGAATGGTGCGCTCGATTTCGTCCTTTCTACCGATAAGGGGATCAATATTTCCCTGCCGCGCCTGTTCTACCAAGTTAACGGTATAGGCTTCGAGCGGATTCCGCCTTGGCCTTGGTTTCTCTTCCGATTCGTCCGATTCCTCCGATTCTTCCGGGCTCGCGATCCATTCCTCGTTGCCGGCAATTTTAGATACGCCATGGGAGACATAGTTAATCACATCAAACCGGGTAATTCCCTGCTTCTCTAAAAGGTAGACAGCATAAGAATCCGGTTCACGGAAAATAGCAGCTAACAGATTAGCGCCGTTGATCTCCTTCTTTTCAGCGGACTGGGCATGAATCACTGCCCTCTGCAGGACCCGATGGAACCCGATGGTCTGCTGAGGCTCCCGGCGAGTCTCTTTGGGCAAGGTCTCGAGGTGGGTCCGGAAAAATTCCTCCAGTCGTTTCTTTAATTCGGCAAGATCGCCCCCACAGTTGACGATGGCAAGGCTGGCGTCTTTATCTTGGAGCAACGCGAAGAGAAGATGCTCGATACAAACGAATTCGTGATGCCGGCGCTTTGCCTCCCCTAACGCGAAATTTAGAGTGGTCTCAAGCTCTTTACTGATCATCTCAGGCCTCTTCCATGGTACACTTCAAGGGATATTCATTCTGCCGGGCCATGCTCTCGACGAGTGCCACCTTGGTCTCCCCAACTTCAAACGTGTAGACACCAGCTACTCCGACTCCCTTCTTATGGACATGGAGCATGATTTGGACAGCCTCGGGTTGTTCCCTGTGAAACACGTATTGCAGGATTTGTACAACGAAGTCCTTAGTGGTGTAATCGTCGTTATGTAGCAGGACCTTGTAGAGAGGGGGCTTTTTAACCTTTTTCTCGGTCTCGGTGACCACCCCACGGTCTAATTCTTGTTCTCGCCGGCTCATAGAAATCCAGGTTTTTCCAATGCAAAAGTTAAATTTAGCACGCTTCCCTTAGCTCCGCAATTATCCCTTCGTGGAAAAAAGACGTTTTTGATGCCCTTTTCGGTTACATTTTATATGACGCAATGAATCGCTTTAATCAATCGCTCTTGAGTTACGTTCCCAGATGACTTGGATAGTCCCCTTGCGCCCCAAGGGGAAAAGCGACATTATTTAAAATATGCATTTCACTGGGATACCATTCATCCGGATGTGGGCGTGGTTTGCCGCCGGGAGAGCTAACGTATGTTAACTACTGAGGTAAGAGAGATCATGACCCCGGAGGTCATTACCACCGATGTGGCCAGTACAATCTTTGAGGTGATGGAGACCATGGCCAGGAACAATGTCGGGGGTATCGTCATCACCGACAAACAAAGGCCTGTGGGGATCTTCACCGAGCAGGATGTCTTGAAACGTGTGATGAACAAGAAACTGGACCCTAGGGAGACCGCTATCATGGAGGTGATGACCGCTCCTATCCGTGCCATCCCCAGAGAACTTCATATCATAGAAGCCCTTGGAAAGATGTACAAATCAAGATTTCGCCACTTTCTTATCCGGGGAGAGAAAAGGGAAATTGTCGGCATTATATCCATACGCGATATTCTACGATTTGCAGTAAGACTTGGGCGTGGTCTTCCTGAGACGAAGACGATCGACAGCATCATGTCCAGCAAACTGATCACTGTGGAGGCCTCTTGTCCAATTTACGACACTATTGAAACCATGCTCAAGAACAATGCTGGTTGCGTGATCGTATCGCTCGACGGAAAGCCAAAAGGCATTTTTACGGAACGGGATGTTTTAAAACGAGTTGCCATAAAAAATATCGACAGCAAGAAAACCGGCGTTAAGGAGGTTATGACAGCCGATTTTGTGGCTATGGCGCATTCGGCTCTCATTGGAGAGGTATTGTCCGAGATGCAACGAAAGGGATTCCGCCATATGCCTATCCGGGAGGACAAAGAAAAGGTGGTGGGTATCGTTTCTCTGCGGGACCTCCTGAAATACGCCAAGGCATTGGATGTAGACGAAAGTGTTCGGAAGGCATGGAAGGAGATCGAAGAGTTCTGGGAGTCTGAGGACCACTATACTCCAGGATGACGCCTGTAGTTTATTGTCTTCTCAAAGAATTGTGTTAATTTGATAAAAGCATCGCAGGAAGGAAGGTACTGGGAAACCAACGATGGAAACGTCCGTTATTAATGATCTAAGTGTCTGTATTGCAACGGAAAATGGATCGGGCAGTGCCTCTGCCAATAACATCCTTTTCAAGGCAATTTTTAAAATGGGCATCCCCTGTTCCTCAAAAAATCTGTTCCCTTCCAATATACAAGGCTTACCCACCTGGTATCAGATTCGAGCCAGCGCTGCCGGCTATTTGAGCCGGAAAGATGTTATTGACGTGATGGTGATGTTCAACGACGTCACGGCAGCAAAGGATACCCACCGGGTGAGGGAAGGTGGTCTCATTCTTTATGATGACACCCTGCCTCTCCCATCTCATCTGAAACGGGACGGGGTCCAATACGTGGGGGTCCCAGCGAACCACCTCATCCAGAAGATAGTGCCGGCCTCTCCCCTGCGCACCAAACAGCGAAATATGGTTTATGTGGGGGCTCTAGCCGCTTTGTTTGGTATTGATAGGAGCGTGATCAAGAGGGTTCTTGAGGACAGCTTCGGAAACAAACCTGCCGTAATCGAGTCCAACTGGCTCTGCATCGATGCAGGGTACCGGCACATCGAGAAGAGCGGGGTAAGGCAAAATATCGCCCGATTAGAAGATATTCCTGGCGGCAACAAAGGAAAAATTATCACCGAAGGTAACACAGCTTGCGCCTTGGGGGCAATCTATGGCGGTGTCTCCGTCGTTGCTTGGTATCCAATTACTCCCTCCAGCTCACTTGCAGAGACCTTGGAGCGTTATCTGCCTCGCCTGCGAAAGAGCAAAGATGGAAAAGCGACTTATGCGATTGTCCAAGCGGAAGATGAGCTCGGTGCCGCCGCTATGGTAGCGGGGGCAGGTTGGGCAGGGGCTCGTGCTATGACCTGCACATCCGGACCCGGACTTTCTCTTATGAACGAGACCATCGGACTTGCCTACTTTGTCGAGATCCCAAGCCTCTTCTTTATTATCCAGAGAGGCGGCCCTTCTACCGGCCTACCCACGCGAACTCAGCAGGCGGATATTTTATCGATGTATCTGGCCTCACATGGAGATACTTGTCACATTATCCTGATTCCTCACGATATGAGTTCGTGCTTTGATCTAAGCCGTCGTAGCTTTGATATTGCCGACAGGTTTCAGACGCCTGTGTTTGTCATGACGGATCTGGACTTGGCCATGAATATGTGGTCCTCAGAACCACTCAAACTGGACAGAGAACCTTTTGATCGAGGCAAAGTGCTCACCGCTGACCAACTGGAACAGATGCAAAAGGGAGGGATCAAGTTCCGCCGCTATTTCGATGCCGACGGAGATGGGATTCCAAAGAGAACGATACCGGGGAATCCCCACCCCAATGCAGCCTATTTCTCTCGAGGGTCAGGCCATGATCCCGACGCACGTTACTCCGAGGATGAGAACAACTACAGGGAGTCCCTCGACCGTCTGCGAAAGAAATTTGAAACGGCCCGGAGGTATGTCCCGAAACCAATCGTTGAGAAGAGTGATGGAGTCAAAACAGGCATTATCTGTTTCGGCTCCAGCTACGAGCCTGTCCGGGAGGCCCGTGAACGCTTGCGGGCGGGAGGCCTAAAGACCAATCATCTCCTGTTGAGAGCGTTACCCTTAACAGAAGAGGTCAAGGCGTTTGTTGAAAACCACCAAGTTATTTATCTGGTGGAACAGAACCGTGACGGCCAGATGGCAGTGATTTTCAAAGCAGATTTTCCGGAATTGGCCACCAAAATTGTCAGTGTCCTGATCTATGACGGGCTTCCCGTAGCAGCAGGTGAGATCACAAGACAGGTACAGGAACATCAGACAGATTCAAAAACAAAGGCAGCAACATGGCAGGGGAAAAAACTAATCGCATCAATCTAACAGAAAAGGATTATCAGGGAGCAGACTCAACGCTGTGCCGGGGCTGTGGCCATGACGCCATTACGGCGTCCATCATACGTGCTTTTTTTCTCAGTGGCATCGACCCGCACAGGGTTGTCAAGTTAAGCGGTATTGGCTGTTCTTCAAAGACGCCCACTTATTTCCTCAGTCAATCCTTCGGATTCAATGCCATTCACGGAAGGATGGCGGCATTGGCAACCGGATCCAATCTGGCCAATCATACCCTGCTTCCCATCGGCATATCGGGTGACGGAGACTCTTCCGCGATCGGGTTAGGGAATCTTTGCCACATGATGCGACGCAACGTAAACATCACCTACATTATTGAAAACAACGGGGTGTATGGATTGACCAAGGGGCAGTTTTCAGCCACAGCAGACAAGGGATCTCGCATGAAGGGCGGAAAGATGAATGACCTGCAGGCTGTTGACCTGGCCGAATTGGCCATTTCGCTAGGAGCCACTTATGTGGCGCGTAGCTTCTCTGGTGATCGCCGACAGCTCGCCCCTCTGATTCAGGGTGCCCTGGCACATAAGGGGAGCGCTATTTTGGATGTGCTCAGTCCATGCGTCACCTTCAATAACCATGAAGGGTCTACTAAGAGTTTAAAATACATCAAAGGGCATCTCGACCCTCTCAACGGCCTTGACTTCATTCCTTACTTTGAAAACATTGAAGTTGATTACAAAGAAGGCACCGATCAAGAAATATCTCTCCATGACGGCTCCCGTATCACCTTGCACAAGCTGCGGGCAGATTATGACCCTTCCAACAGGATGCAGGCCTTGGCCACGCTCCAGGCGGCGGTCGCCGAAGGGAAGTTTGTGACCGGGCTTCTTTACTACGATCCTGACCGCCCAGACTTCGCTGGGGAGATGAATCTCTGTGAAACACCCCTGTCAGAGCTGGGCCAGGATGTGTTGCAACCACCTCCTGAGCTACTCGACGAGGTTAATGCCGAATTCATGAAATAGCTGTCTTGTGCTCCTGCCCCGTGAGGCCAAGACCAACGGGGTCCTACCTGCTATCCCCCGAGGCGCTGCCCTGGGAATTCATCCGGCCACCATCCACCGGTAGAATCGCATTCGTTACATAGCTGGATTTTTCTGAGGCGAAAAAGACTGCGGCCTCTGCTACCTCCTCCGGTCGACCGATGCGTCGGAGTGGCACGGCAGCGTATTCGGGCTTTCTGTTACCCATGTCCCGCCTCCCAATAGGTGTCCCGACAAGACCGGAGATTAAGCAGTTAACCCTGATGTTATACGGGGCCAGATCGACAGCCGCCTGGCGTGTCAGGGCATTGATGGCTCCTTTCGATACCGAATAGGCTGCCGTGCCGGGACTTCCCCTCTCTCCCGAGGCTGCAGAAATGTTGATGATTACGCCTCCACCGCCCTCTATCATCATCGCCGCTGCATGCTGGATACACAAAAAGTAACCGGTCAGGTTGATTGCCAGAATTCGGTTCCATTCCTCAAGAGACGTCTGCAGAATATCGTTCTTAGAAGAATGGGCAACGCAGTTTACGAGGATATCGAGTCGCCCATGCTTTAGCCTGATATGATCAAATAGTTTGTCAAGTTGCTCCGGTTTTGCCACATCTGCGGCAAAAGGATCTCCACCCAACTCCGACGCTACCTTCGTTGCCCCCTCTTCATGGCGTGAATGGATGACTACTTTGGCCCCCTCGCGCGCAAAGGCGCGCGCAATGCCCAAGCCGATGTTATTAGTCGATCCTGTGACCAGGGCAATCTTGTCTTTGAGTAACATACTAAGCCTCCTTTCCTGCCTTGAATGGAACGTCGACGCTATCTTAAAACGGCACGGGGATCAATCGTTTTTCGGGGCTTTGAGAACCTCCTGGAAAAAGAGTGGAGCAAAGCTTGGTGTGGTTGCAAGTCGATATTGCCCTGCTATACCTACTCTGCTATCATCCCGCTGAAATTAAAAAGGGGGAAACTCAGAGGTTCCGAAAATCGTAGTGTCTCACAAGAAGGGAGGGGCGATCATGAAACGTTTTTTCATATCCTTTGTTGTCGCGGTGGTTCTGCTCGGCTTAGTCGGTGCTATACCAACCTACAGTCTGGCTCAAACCAGGATCAAGCTCACCCAGCCCGTGGATAGCCTTACCTTTTTCCCGATCTATGTGGGGAGGCGGTTGGGTTATTTCAAGGATGAAGGAATCGATCTCGAGGTCATTGCCACCGCTGGAGGCGGCCCTCACCTGCAAGCGGTGATTGCCGGACAGGCACAGTTTACTGCGAGCCCGGGAACTTACCAGCTTAACGCCCTGAGAAGAGGAAAACAGGTCATCGGCATCTTCAACATACTCAAACGCAATATCATCGGCGTGGTTATCAATAAAGATGTCGCTAAAAAGATAGGGGTTACTGAAAAGACACCGTTTAAGAAAAAACTCAAGAAGATCAAAGGGCTCACCTTGGGAGTGACCCGGCCCGGTGCGTTGACCTATATCCTTGCCGAGGACCTCATCCGCCGCGCAGGTTATGTCCCCAATAAGGACGTGCGCATCCTGGCGGTAGGAGGTGGTGCCACGATCGTACCCGCGCTTAAAACAAAGAAGGTAGACATGATGTTCATCTCCACGCCTCATCCTGAGCGGGCCATAGCGGGGGGCTTCGGCCAATGGTTTATCAACAATGCCGAGGGGGAAGATCCTACCATGCCGGAGTTCATGATGTCGGCCCTCATGGTCAGCCCCGATTATGCTAAAAAAAACCCTGACATCGTCGCAAAGATGGTCCGGGCCATGCGTCGCTCTGTCAAGTACATCACGGCGCACCGCCTTGAAGACTCCGTGACAGCCGTCACACCTTTCTTTGGCAAAAAAGTTTCCTCCGATGTCCTAAGGGAGGCAGTGCGCACGGTAAAGGCGACGGTGGCTACAGATGGCCGAATGAGCCAACGTGCAGTCAATATTACCGTGAACATCATGAAGAAAGGGGGCAAGCTAAAAAGAAGTTACCGCCTCCCGGAGGTCTTCACGGACAAGTACCTAAAGTAAATTTTCAGCGGTGTAGTGGAAACGATCCTGTCATTACAAGGGGTTAGGAAGGCTTTTTTTTCCCACGGTAGCCGGGTGCTCGCTGTGGACAAGATCGATCTGGATATTCATGAAAAAGAATTCCTGACGGTTGTTGGTCCTAGTGGATGTGGTAAATCCACCCTGTTGAACATCATTGTCGGCCTCATGCCGCCATCGGAAGGGAACATCCTCTTCCACGGCTCCAAGAGCAGCGGCATCAACACTCGCATTGGCTATGTCACCCAAGCAGACAACCTGCTACCGTGGCGCACGCTTCTTAAAAACGTAGCATTTCCACTGGAACTCCGAGGTGAGACCAAGGACAAGGGAGAGGAGAGGGCACGTGGCTTTATTCGCCAGGTGGGCCTGACCGGCTTTGAGCATCATTACCCGCATGAACTCTCCGGAGGTATGCGCCAGCGGGCCAACATCATCCGTACCCTGATCTACGACCCACAGGTGCTCCTCATGGATGAGCCGTTCGGCCCCCTAGATGCACAGACCCGTATTACTTTACAAAACCAGCTCCTGCAGCTCTGGACCGAGGCCAGAAAAACCCTCATTTTCATCACCCACGATCTCGTTGAGGCGATCTCGCTTGCCGACCGCGTGATCGTGATGACGGCCCGTCCAGGGAGGATCAAGAGCATCAACGAAGTGCGTATTCCACGGCCTAGGGATGTCTTTCACATCCACCGCTCAGAGGAGTTTCGAGACATCTATGATAAGCTCTGGGAAGAGTTGCGCGAAGAGGTGGAGAAGGAAGAGGTCGTAGATGGCTGAGGGCAATAGCACTTTCTTAGAGACCGAATCTAAAAAGTCCCGCAAGCGCGAGCAGCTCCGCCTGGGGCTCTACCGTCTCGCCTTTGGTCTAGCCGTACTGACTGTATGGCAGCTGAGCGCATCTCCCCATTCCTTCCTTGCCCAAGGCCTACCGAACCTCTTTCCCCTCATTGACGACTATTGGGTCAGCACACCCTCCAAGATTGCCGAACAATTCTGGGAGATTACCAGAAGCGGTGAGATCTTCATCCACTTTAAGGGAACGATGCTCAACACCGTCATTGGCTACGTCTTCGGCGCCGCCATCGGCATCTCTATAGGTTTTTTGCTTGCAGAGTTTGAGACTATTGCCAAGGTGCTGGAACCCTATATTATGGCTTTTAACGGAGTCCCCCGGATTGCTTATGCTCCGCTCTTCATCGTATGGTTTGGCATCGATATCGAGTCCAAGGTTATCCTGGTCATGACCATCGTATTCTTTCTCACCTTTATCAACACCTACTCTGGGATCCGAGGGGTAAACCCTGACCTAATCAACATCGCCCGGATCATGGGAGCAACGAAGCTCCAGATCATGCGAAAGGTAGTATTACCAGGGGCATCGCCATGGATTATCAGTGGGCTTAAGGTCAGCGTTCCCTTTTCTCTGGTAGGAGCGATCGTAGGTGAGTTTATTGCCGCCAGCTCCGGTCTCGGCTTTTTACTTCAGCTCTACATGAACCTCTACAATACCACCGGCGTCATCCTGGTGATTTTGATTCTCATGTTTGTGGTCATGATCCTCAATATCCTGCTTAACTGGATGGAGAGCTATGTCCTCCGCTGGCGCCCCACCACCTCAGGAACGCAAGAAGGCCCGGAAATGTGAAAGAGAGTAGGTGCGGGTATTTGTCTGAGCAAGCGGGCACCCTTCATTTGCTCAGTAGGGACATGGCAGCGCCAGATGACAGCCGACTAAGGTTTGGGATACGGGCGGATCGGCAGTTCTGAAAGAGCTGGAATAGGTCCCCGACAGCGGATCAACCTAGCCTCCCAAGGTAATCATCTCTATTTTCTTTTGGCTTTTTGGGTCATACCCCGTCGCTGAGCGGAGGGCTTGGAGCCGTTCTTGGGAATAGCGGTCTTTTCTGTCTTGCCAAGCAGAACGAATAATGTTCAAGAGCGGTTGATCTGGTGAGCCGTTCCGAAGTAGAGTTTTCAGGTCATGGCCTATCTGGGAGAAGAGACAGGTAACTAACTTCCCATCGGCCGTAATTCGCGCCCGAGTGCAGGTCGAGCAAAACGGCTCGGTGACCGAGGCGATTACCCCGATATCCCCCCTACCGTCCAAGAATTCGTAATCTACGGAGGGCGCACTTCCCTGGACCCTGCCAATCTCTTTCAGGGGAAACCGGGCATGGATTCTTGCCAGGATCTCCTGTTTGGGTACCAGTTTCTCCGATGTCCAGTTGTTGGCATTGCCCACATCCATGTATTCGATAAAGCGGATGGCAAACCCATTTTCCCTGGAGAATTCGACCAAACCAATTATATCGTCGTCATTGACCCCGCGTTCGACCACTGAGTTGAGCTTGACAGGATGAAGGCCAAGACTCTTTGCTGCAAAGAGGCCCTCGCGGACCTTCTCCAAATCGCCCCGTTTGGTGATCCGTTTAAACTTCTCGGGATCCAGCGTGTCGACGCTGACGTTGATTCTTCTCAGGCCGGCAGCCTTAAGGGCAGGGGCCTTTTCTGCAAGCAACGAACCGTTGGTCGTGAGACAGAGATCCTCAAGCCCGTCGATGCAGGATAATTGACCGATCAGCTCTTCTATACCGTTCCGCACCAGGGGTTCTCCCCCGGTCAAGCGGATCTTTTCAACCCCCATTTTTACGAACAGACGCGATATTCTTGCTATTTCTTCAAAAGAGAGTATTTCTGCTCGATCGATCCATGTATATTCGTCGAAGGGCATGCAGTAACCGCAGCGGTAATTGCACCTGTCCGTGACGGATATTCTAAGATCCTTCACTGGGCGGTTATAGAGGTCGCGCAGCATCAATCTTTACTTAGCATTAAAGAAACCAGACGTGCAAGGGTACCATTGACTCAACCGGAAAGACCTTGCTATAAGCATTCCTAAGCTTATAGGGGAGGTAGTCGTCATGCGTGTCATCGATGCAGACGGTCACTTGGAAGAGAGTCCAGCAACTTTTAGCGACCAATATCTGGACCCGGCGTTTCGTTCGCGACGCCCGCAGGTCGTGGGGAAGGACGGACTGGCCTACTGGATGATTGAAGAGCAGCTGTTCCCCCGTCGCGTGGGCCGAGGGTGCAATAATTTGGGGACACCGGTGAGCTTTGAAGGGAAACCGACGAGGCATGCAGCGCGGAAGTCCGACAGTCTGGAGAGCATGGAGCTCACAGACATTAAAGCACGCCTTCGGGCCATGGATGAAGAAGATATTGCCGTCCAGGTTATTTACCCAACCCTGTTTCTTGCTTATCCTTTGAGCGCTGATCCTTCCCTCGTGACCGCGCTAACCTCCTCCTACAACCGCTGGTTGGGTGATAGATTGTCGGGTAATGAGCGTCTTAAATGGGTGGGGATCGTTAATCTGGACGACATTCCCGGAGCAGTGCGTGCGGTGCATGAGGTAAAGCAGTTAGGTGCTGTGGGTTTAATGGTTCTCGGAACCGCCGGGGATCAAATGCTGGATCACCCGAGGCTTTTTCCCTTTTACGAAGCCGTGGCCGCGGAGGGGCTTCCCCTGGCGGTCCATGTCGGATGGGCCTGCCCCTCGCTCAATAATCTGTTTACCCACATTTATCCTTCCGGAGTCATCGCCTTTCTTGTACCCGTTCTGATGGCCTTTACCACTATGATCAGCGGGGGCGTTTTTGACCGCTTCCCAAATCTCAAGGTTGTCTTTCTCGAAGCCGGCTCCCTGTGGATCCACTTTGTGCTTGACCGGCTGAAACACCGCTTTGACCACTCAAGCAAGAACCTAGCGAACGTTGTCGCCCAAACAGCCCCTCAAGAGGCCCTACCACCAATGCAGTATGTCCGGCGGGGAAATCTCTACTTCAGCGCAGAGGTCGAGGATGCCCTGCTGCCCCAGGTTTTGGACCTTGTAGGCGAAGGACAGATTGTGTTTGGCTCGGACATGCCCCATGGAGACCGCGAGCGCTTCGCCGCCCGCTCCTTACAGGAGAGAAGCGATATCAGTGCCTCGGCAAAGGCGAATATTCTTGAGACCAATTCGTCTCGCCTGTATGGATTCCATGGATGAAATAAGGCATTCCTACAAGATAAATTAGAAAAACCGAAGGGGAGAACGCTATGGCGATCTGGGACGACATCCTAACGGAGCGGGATAAAGAGGTCTTCGCTAAGTCGGGCTACGGGAAACGGGCAGGATTTGGCCAGCGTCCAGCGGTCTTGGTCATTGACATGAACTACAACTTCGTGGGCGACCGTCCGGAACCGATCCTTGAATCTGTCGAGCGCTTCCGTAATAGCTGTGGTGAGGAGGGCTGGCAAGGAGTTTACCGCATTCGGGATCTTTTAGATGGCGCTCGGAAGAAGCATCTTCCGATCTTCTATACGACCGCCCAGGAAAAAGGGAGCGCTGTAACCGTTGGGCGGTGGCAGGGAAAAAACCGGCGTTCAACCGAAGATCTCCGCAATGAATGGTCTAAGACAAATGAGATTGTCGAGGAGATTGCCCCGCAAGATGGGGAGGTCATTGTGCGCAAGCAGAAGCCGAGCGCTTTCTTTGGCACCGCGCTTATGAGCATGCTCAATGAGGTCCACGCCGACAGCGTCCTGGTCACAGGTTGCACTACGAGCGGTTGTGTGCGGGCGAGTGTCATAGACGCCTTTTCATACAACTTTCGGGTCTCCGTGGTGGAAGAATGTGTCTTTGACCGGGGCCAGGCTTCCCATAAAATCAACCTCTTCGACATGAATGCCAAATACGCGGATGTCATCTCCCTACGCGAGGCACTGGAATATATCGGGAGCCTCCCCGATACCCTCTACGCCCCGGGGTTATAACAAAGTTCGGTGCGTGCGGTCTCGCTTCGTGTTGACAAACCAGCGAGTCCCCTTAAAATAGATATTTACGTGTTGTGGATAGCCAAACCATACGGCACCTTGTCCGGTCGGGGAAATATGAGTTTTCGAAGCACGCTGAAAGGGAACGCCAAGCGGATCAAATCTCTGTCATGGAACTGGAAGAGGCTCTGACCCAATGTGAGATTATCGAAGAGTACCCTGATGATCCACGCGGGCCGAGCTGCCTGGTGTTCGGGTTTGCCGCGAGGAGACCTATCCATACTGTATGTGCCATTAAAGCAGATCCTGATGAGGTCCTCATAATTACTGTTTACGATCCATCCAAGCGTTCAGAGAAATGGACGGAGGACTATAGGAGCCGGAAGGAGTGAAAATGTCCAGAGCCTATCATAAGTGCCATTTCTGCGGCGGAAGAGTGTCTGAGCGGAAAATCACCGTCGATTATAGGTGGGGAGAGAACTTGGTAACCGTCATTAAGAATGTCCCTACCGGGGTCTGCGAGGTGTGCGGGGAACAATACTTCAAGGCCAAGATTGTCAAAGCCATGGAACGCGTAGCCGGCTCCAAGAAGAAACCCAAAGAGGTACTGAAAATTCCCGTGCGCGAGCTCAGAGTAGCGTGATATGCCCACTGGCTAAGTTTTTCTGCAATTACTTTTTGGCCCAAGTAAAAGGCGTAAGGGGTCAGACTTTTATCTCTTGACTATTTTGGGCTTTCCTACTACAAGATCTACCGATGGCTCGCCGTCCGCGACTGTTCGCCCCTGGTCTTCTCTACCACGTCATTGTCCGAGGAAACCAGAGGCAAAAAACCTTCCTTGACAATCAGGACTACCAGGTCTACCTAGAACGGCTGGCCAAGTACCGCAGAAAATATGACTATTGTGTCCATGCCTACTGCTTGATGCCCAATCACGTCCATCTGTTGGTAGAGAGTTCCGATCAGCTCTTGGGCAAATTCATGCAGGGACTTCAGCAATCCTACAGTCAGTACTTTAACCTCCGACATCGTAAGGTCGGACACGTATTTCAAGGCAGGTACAAAGCTATTATCTGCCAGAGAGACGAGTACCTGCTGGAGCTCATTCGTTACATTCATCTTAACCCCGTACGGGCCAGGATAGTAAACAGAGCCGAGCAGTACCGTTACAGTGGGCATAGAGTGTATTGGAAAGGCAAACCGACCGATCTACTTGATCCCACGAAAGTACTTAGACTTTTAGGAGGAAAGGAAGCCTACAGGGAATTTGTTCTTGGCGGTTTGGGAGAGGGACATAACGAAGCCTACTACGAGGTAGAGGATCAGAGGTTTTTAGGAGTTGAGGGTTTTGGGGATAGGGTTCAACAAAAGGTGGAAAAAGGGGAAAAATCACCCGTCAAAAGGCCTCTGCGGGCTGTTATAAGAGAGCTATCTGAAGGCTTAGCGATCGAAGTTAAAGTGCTCAGGGGACCGGATCGTAGTTGGGCTGTATCGAAGGGACGGACTATGGTAGCGTACGTGTTAGTGCGCAGGTTGGGCTATAGACTTGGAGAGGTGGCAGCGTACTTAGGAAGAGACATGGCAACAGTCGGGACTTTGGTTGCACGGCTAAACGAGAGGATGCAATGTGACAGGCGGCTTGTACTCCAAATAGAAAGACTTGGCAAGATTGTTGAGTCATAGAAGTCTGACCCCAGATCCACAGATCCACTATCAATGACCTCTACCGCAATGAACTCGGATGGATGATGAACCTGTTTCAGCC
>JBHHYU010000069.1:0-16064 GCA_046757725.1 Binatia bacterium | reverse complement strand
TGAGTCCGTTCCTTTTGATACCCCGCAGCTTGCTGCGCGGTAGTTCATTGTTATTCCCTCTTCTGCTGAAGGGTACTCGCCAAAGTTCGGGATTGTCAACGGTGAAAGGATACTTGACCGAATCTTATGCCCGGGATATGCTTCTGAAAATTGAGGATTGTCTTGTGAAAATCAACGTCCTTCCCGACAGTTTGGTTAGCAGAATCGCGGCCGGCGAGGTGGTGGAACGGCCTGCCTCGGTAATCAAAGAACTTGTGGAAAACGCCCTGGATGCGCAGGCAAAAGAGATTTCAGTTTGGGTAGAAAAGAGCGGGACGTCGTTAATTCGTGTCAGTGATGACGGTGAAGGGATCGCACCCGAGGAACTGCCGCTAGCCCTCGAGAGACATGCAACGAGTAAGCTGAGAGAAGATTCGGACTTGTTTCGGATTAGTACTTTGGGCTTTCGAGGTGAAGCCCTGCCCAGCATCGGCTCCGTATCAAAGATGGAAATTGTTTCGAGGCCCAGATCCCAGAAAACAGGATCGCGGGTGCGAGTTGAAGGAGGACGGAAAGGGGAAAAACTAGCAGCCGGTTGCTCTGTGGGAACCACTGTGGAGGTACGGGACCTCTTTTATAATACGCCAGCGAGGCGTAAGTTCTTGAAATCACCGCCGACGGAGTTGAGCCATATCTGTGATGTCATCAACCGCATGGCACTAGCCTGTGGCGAGGTTCATTTCAGTCTTCATCATGCCGGCCGGATGCTTTGCGACTACCCTGGGACCTCACGACTTCAAGACCGCCTTCAGCAAGTCTTGGGACCAATGGTTGCCAACGGTATGGCCCCCATTTCTTGGGGTAATGGGGGTTTGAGAATCAATGGTTTTCTGAGTTTAGCCCCAGCTTCCTTCTCGAATTCCCGTCATCTCATGATTTATGTCAATCGGCGCTTTGTGAGGGATCGAATACTTACGCACGCGGTCCTTCAAGGTTACGAGACCCTCCTGATGAAGGGGCGGTATCCCGCAGCGGTTGTTTATCTTGAGATCCCGTTTGAAGAGGTGGACGTCAACGTTCATCCGGCCAAATATGAGGTTCGCTTTCGCCATCAATCGGAGGTGCATGACGGGGTAGTGGAATCGGTGCGAGAACAACTCAAGCGCGAGGCCAAGGGGCCAGTAACCATGAACATCCAAGATCGTGGTAAAATGTTTTTGGGTGTCAACGAGCCTTCCCTTTCGTATCCTACTCCACCGAGCGATGTGACGCTCCCAAACCTCCAGCTCCATTTGACGGAAGAAGAGAAAAGAAAGAAAGGGACAGGGGAAGGATTTTTTTCCTCCCTGGAGATCATCGGGCAGATTCTGGGTTGTTATCTAGTCTGTGCATCCCCTGATGGAATGGTGCTGATTGATCAGCACGCCGCTCATGAGCGAGTTGCCTTTGAGAAGATGCGTCGTCAGCTCCACGACGGAGAGGTCGAAAGGCAGAAACTTTTGATCCCGCAGATCCTTGACCTCTCGGTCGCTGAAACTGTACTCATGGACCAAGTACTAAGTATTCTGGAGCCATTGGGATTCACCGTAGAGAAATTTGGGCCCAAATCATTTGCGATCAAGGCGGCCCCGGCCATTCTTCCGCCTGGGGACTACCGTGAGGCCATGCAGAGAATGGTTGCGGAGCTAGCTGAGATTGGGAAGTCCACGGAATTAAGGGAAGGCCTCGAAGAACGACTAGCGACAATCGCTTGCCACAGTGTGATTCGGGCAAACCGGATGCTTGAGCGAGAAGAGATAAAAGCTCTGCTGTACGAGTTGGACGACATCGACTTTGCGACGCAGTGCCCTCATGGTCGTCCGGTCCTTCTCCAATTCAGCCGCGAACAACTGGAACGAATGTTCAAGCGGACGTGATCGAACTGTGCATACGCGAAAGTATCTCTTATGGTCATGCAATGTATTTCCTTTACCCTTGTCAGATCCGTCATAGGTATCTCTCTGAAATTCCTTGAATGTTTTAGCTCGTGCAGTGGCCGGGAAGATAAAGTCCATCAACACATCTCGATGTGAGAAAAACTGTGGTGAGTCAAGGTGGGTAAACTTTCTTAAGCCGCCGGTTACCAAATAAAAATTGAGCGGTCATGGCTAATTAAGTGAAGCCGAAACTTGTTATCATCCTTGGCCCGACAGGAGTTGGAAAAAGCGAAGTTGCGCTTGAGATAGCGTCGGAGATCGACGGTGAAATTATTAACGCCGATTCGCAACAGGTCTACCGGTACATGGACATCGGTACCGGAAAGCCTGGATCGAATGAAAGAAATAAAATACCTCATCATCTCATCGATATCGTCAATCCTGATGAGGAGTTCAATGTTGCGCTATTCCGCCGGAGGGCTGTGAAGAGTAGCCGGGAGATTTATAGGCGAGGCAAGAAGGCCATCCTCTGCGGTGGGAGCGGACTCTACATCAGAGCCTTAACTCATGGCCTATTTTCTGGCCCGGGTACCGACCCGGAAATCAGAAGACAACTCGAGCAGGAAGCAGGACAAAATGGCCTCGGGTCACTCTATGACGGTCTTAAGCATTTCGATCCGGAGGCGACATCCTGGATTCACCCTAATGATCGTCAGCGGATCATCCGTGCTCTAGAGGTATTCGTGGCGACGGGCAAAAGAATAAGTCAATGGCAAAGGGAACATGGTTTTAAAGGAAGTTCTTTTGAGGCCTTGAAAATTGGACTGCACCGGGAGCGAGAGGAGCTATATGGCCTTATTAATAATCGCTGTGAGCAGATGATCGCCGATGGGTTGGAGAATGAGGTGAGAAAGCTTGTGGACAAAGGATACGGTCCGGATCTCAAGCCGATGCAGAGCGTTGGCTACCGCCACATGGGCCTTTATCTCATTGGTGAATTGAGCTTAGAAGATGCAATTGCTCTCATGAAAAGGGATACACGCCGTCTCGCTAAACGGCAACTGACGTGGTTCAGGGGTGATCATGAGGTCCATTGGTTTCATCCTGAGAAGGAAAGGGCGGATATTCTAAAAGCAGTCAAGGGATTTTGTTAGGGTGCTCGAAAGTATCGTATCTATGGATGGACAACCTACGTTTTATGCGCCGTTATCTAGGGCTGCCCGATGGTATTTTAGCAAGCTAGAAAACTATAGAGAGTCCAATTGGGTGGACCGGTGACTGGTATCGGTCCGTTGCGGAAGAAAGGAGGCGGTATGGGGAAAGAAAGGTTTTGCTGGACGCTTGGATTGATAGCGTTCGCTCTCGTCAATCTGGCGAGCCCAACAAAGGGTCTATCTGCAGATGCCGGCATCAACTGGGGCCTCGTGGAGAAAGAGGCCGTTTCTCTGTTAAGCCGGTATATCCAAATAGATACGACCAATCCGCCGGGGAATGAAATTAAGGCTGCTCGATTCTTCAAGTCTATTTTGAATCGTGAAGGGATCGCAGCCAAGATCTTCGAGTCGGCTCCGGGGCGGGGGAATGTTTATGCGCGTGTCGGAGGAGAAGGTTCAAAGAAGGCCTTGATACTCATGAATCATATGGATGTCGTCCCGGCCGATCGAAGGTATTGGCGCGAGGATCCTTTTCGTGGAGTCGTCAAGGGCGGCTACGTCTGGGGCAGGGGAGCCCTGGACATGAAAGGCCCAGCCATCGTGGAGCTGATGACCATGCTAATGCTGAAACGACAGGGGATTCCCCTAAAAAGGGACGTTATTTTTCTGGGCACGGCCGATGAGGAGGCAGGTGGCGCAAAGGGACTCGGCTTTATGGTCAAGAAGCATTTTGCTCTCTTTAAGAATGCAGAATTTGCGTTGAATGAAGGAGGTCGGATCAAGCTGCGAGGCGACGCTAAAGTCCCGTACTATTCAGTAGGGGTTGCCGAAAAAGGTCCATTCTGGCTCAAGATGACGGTTAAAGGAACCCCGGGTCACGGCTCTACCCCAAAGTCTAACTCGGCAGTGAACAAGCTGGTCGCTGCTCTGAACCGAGTCATTAATCATCGGACGCCCCTTAAGGTAGTTCCCGAAGTGCAGCGGTTCTATGCTCAGCTTGCCGATCTTGAGGCCTCACCGAAGAGAGGGCAGTTGAAGAATTTAAGACGATCGCTAAAGGATCCTGTTTTTGCTGCCGAGTTCACTAGAAATCCAAGGAACAATGCCAGCGTTAGGAACACGATCTCGGTGACCATGCTGGAAGGCTCGAGCAAGATCAATGTCATCCCTTCTGAAGCTTCCGCAAGACTCGATGTCCGGCTCCTCCCTGGTGAGGACCCGGAAAAGTTTCTCACAGAGATCCGCAGGGTCGTCGCGGACCCATCCATAAAAGTCGAACCCATCCTCTCCATCTCTCCCATTTCGTCTTCCACTCATTCCGAGCTCTTTCGGATTATTTCTGGGGTTGCGAGAGGCCATGATCCGAGAGCCGTGATCACAACGCCTCTTCTGAGAGGATTCACCGACTGTCATTACCTCCGCGAACGGGGGCTTCTCTGCTATGGCTTTATTCCTTTCAAAAAAGGGGAACAGGAGAGCTCGCTTATCCACCGAAATGACGAGCGGGTTTCTGTAGAAAATCTGAAGTTCGGTATTAGAATGCTTTACGAGATCGTGCGAAGGTTGGTCGCGAGATAAATCGTCAAGCCCTGGGTTAACGGCAAGGCGTGAGGTCTTCAATAGAAGCGAGGTGGGCCATTGTTGCCAGCTAGCTTGTTGCGGATTACCATTGGCTACGGTAGCCTACGAAAAAAGGGTTTCGATCTTTGCCGTGTCCAAAACTCTGAATAGGGCTGTGAGGTATTTCAGTCCTGCCGACAACGATATCTGTTTGTGAGCTCATCTTGGCCTGGGGTTTCGCTACCGATTCCCGGATAAAACCGCATCGTCCATTGGGTAGTATTTGAAAATTTTGGAATTGCTATGGATTCGACATCCCAACGTCCAGGAAACAGCCCTCCGCCGTTGGAACCCGTTGGTGTTCTAACGGGTGCCCGAATCCGGCCGATCATTATTGGCGTTATCGTCGATTACCTCTCGACCGCCGTGAGCGGGACCGTCTATGTCATTCTCTTTTCCATGAAGGAGGGCTTGAAAAACGGAAACAGTTCGGAGGAAACGATCCAGAGAATTTTGACCTCTCCTGAAAGTCTCCTTATCCTTGGACTTATCGGGGTTTTCTGTACGGTCCTCGGCGGATATATTGCCGGGCGGGTTGCCAAGGAACTAGAGGTGAAACATGGTACGCTGGTGGGTGTGGGCTCGCTAGTTCTAACTACCCTCGAGGGGATCATCTCGGGACAGAGTACTCCCTATCCCCAATGGTACGGAATTATGGGGTACCTTGTTACAATTCCGGCCGGTGCCCTAGGGGGATATATAGCGCAGCGCCAGCGAGAGCTCCGTGCAGCCCACCGTCTGCCTGGAGGCACTCGGGTGGAACGGTAGATGCAGGTCATTTCTGAGGAAGGAAATGGTATTGCAGATTAAAAGGTATCGACGTTAGGGTTTGAAACACCGTTGTCGCCAGCCTGGGAAATCTGGCGGCCGGCGTGCCTCCCTTGGCCTTCGCTGCTCAGTTTGGGGTGAGGACCTCTTCACCCTGGGGTTTCTCCTCTATTTCTTCTACTTTGCTCCGATTAATCCAGGCCAACCGGTTGCTTAACCGGTATCGGCAAGCTGAGTTGTCTGCTCGTTGAGTCTCTTAGCCGTTCAGGGAAACGGGTTGGAAGGGAAGAGCCGGGTCTAGTGCCGCATGGCTAGGCCTTGTAGACCTTGAGCGGTACGCATTGGTCCAGTGCCGTCGAGATCATGTCCATCTTGTCTATGCCATAGGGCAGTAACCCGTTGAAGTTTACACCCTTGCCCATTGAAAGCTGCTTGCCTCGTGACCAGTGCCCGGAATTTCCCGCAATGCCGATTACCTCCGGATGAACACACTGCGTTACCCGCGCCACTGCTGTCACCTTCTTCACAGGAGATTCCAGCCAGATAGAGTCGCCGTCGTTGATGCCTTTCCGCTTGGCAAGCCTGGCATTGATCAGCACCCCGTAGGAGTGGGGGAGCTTCTCACACAGCTCGTTGATCCATGGGTTGGCATTTCCCTGCGACCCATATGTATAGGGTAGCTTGTAGTTCACCCCAATTGCATCGATCTCCCCCTGTTGAAGCTGCTCAAAAGTCTCACAGGGTCTCCACTGAGGCACAGGCTCATAGTCCGAGAGGTCCCAGTCAAGACCCAAAGCCCTCAGCACTACCTTGAGTTCCTCACTCCGTTCTAAGAAATGCTCCAGATAGACGGGTATCCGTGCTTTGAGAAAGCGGCCGGGGTATCGTTCCTCCACATCTCGGGGCCACACCCGAATTCCGTGTTCCTTGAACCAGTCCCAACCATATTCATCTCCGAACACACTTTTGGCTTGCCTATCGCTGACCTCATCTATGGTGTAGCGCTTGCCGGGCTCCAATAAATGGGAAGGCTTGAGCCCCTTGAGCCGGTTGAACACATGATAAACCTCGTCAAGAATTCCTGTACGGTGGTATATTTCCATCAGTACTTCAGCCGTGTTACGTACTCCTTCCGGCGGCTCTACCACTTTTTGCTGGATCTGGCAGAACCCCTCGTTTTCCCCCGCAATTGCCGGCATGGGATAGACCAAGCCGTCATCAAAGCTTCCCTGCTCCAGGTAAGTGCAGGCTGGGAGCACAATGTCGTCCAGCTCGTGGGTCTCGTTGATCTCAACTGCAAACCCTACGACCAGATCGATACTCCTGTACCAATTCACTACGGCCTCTGTGTCACCCCAGCCTCCCATCACCTGGTTCCCGGGATTGTGGATCAACATCTCAATCTTGTGATCAATCCCCCATTTCTTTGGATCCTTGTGGATCTCCGGGACCAGCGTCCTGGTGTGAGCTGCAACCGGGAAGAGCTCAAAGAGATCCCACCGCTCTGGGCGGCCTGCGGGTCGTCCAGGGAAGGCTGCATAGTGCCCACCTCCACGTGCAATCGAGCCGGCGTTCGTCAGCATCCCGTCCTGCCCTGCCTCCGGCCGGGTCTTGAATAGGGCATTGCTGCCTGTGTTGATGCTGTGCATGCTGCCTACAACGTTCAGCGCCCCCACCACCAGGTTGACCAGGGTGAGGGCCCAGGTGTGATGCCAGCTGTGTTTGTGGCTCTGGGGTCCCCTGTCCCAGTCAAGACAGACCGGCCGGTAGGGAACCTCCACTCCATCGATTTTAAAGGTGGCGCCGATCTGGGCTGCCTCGCCAAACTCTCTTGCTATTCGTTTTATGGTTTTGGCCGGAATGGAGGTGATCTCCTCTACCCGCTCAGCCGGATATTCGGCGACACGGGTCTTCAAGAGCTCAAAGGCAGGCTCTGCACCCTGCCCATGAACGGAGTACTCCCCTTGCAGTGCCGGGTCCTTCAGCGTCGAATCGTCGTATGTCTTTATCTTGCCGTCGCTCTGATCATACAGGAGCGGTTTCCTGGCGGCCGGGTCGCGCACGTACTTGCCGTTCGGTCCTACCAGATAAGCAGCACTGGTATAGTGCTTAAGGTAGTCCGCATCGTAGATCCTCACCTCGTTCAGCAGGACATTAAGCATCCCCAGGCCGAAGGCGGCATCGGTTCCCGGTCGAATGGGAAGCCATTCGTCGGCCTTGGCCGCTGCGTTGTTCCCCACCGGGTCCACCACTACCAGCTTCATGCCCCGCTCCCGTGCCTTGGCGCAATCGGGCACCTGGTGATTGAATCCCTCCCGGGTTGCCACTCCCATTTGTGTGCCACAGTCAATCAGGTAGTTACAGTGGGTGAAGTCCGGCTCTTGGTGAAACCCTCCCGCGGTGATGAACTGGATCGAGTGAACTGTCTTGCCACAGGTCGGAGAGACCCCCGTTTGAATGTATGGAGTGCCGAATGCCGGACGGAGGAAACCTAGCCAAGTTGTAAACTCTTGGCTTCCCCCCCAGGTTTGAACGTACAGCTTGCGTGGATCTTCCTCACGTATCTTCCGCATCTTCCCGGAGATCGTTTCTATCGCCTCTTCCCAAGAGATCTCCTGCCACCCCGGATCGACGCCTACTCCCTTCTCTGGGGTCGTACGCCTGAGTGGTCTGGTTACCCGGTTTGGGTTATAGTGATTCATAATCCCCGATTTACCTTTTGCGCACATCCGACCCCGGTTCTTGGGTGAGTTGGGATTTCCGATTACGTTCAGCACCTTCCCATCTTTCACATTGACGAGAACGCCACAGCCCACCAGGCACATGCGGCACGTGGTGGGCACCCAGTCACTCGTCGGTGTCTCACGTCGCTTGCCGCCAGGCCGGTGAACAGGCTGCGACTGGACATCTCCTACATTAAGAGCCGTGACCATGCCTTCCTCCTTCTCTCCGCTTAGCCATCTCACATTGCCCTATCCACCTTCGTACATGGGCAGGAGCATCAACTCCACCTCTCCACCAGTAAGGACGGTTTGTGTCCCGTTTAGAATCCCCATCTGTACTCCGTTGATAAACACCGCTAAGTGTGGCTGAAAGGATCCCTCCTTTGTCAGCGCGTGCCGCGCAAACGCTGTTCCGCACATAGGCAGGAGATTTTCCGCCAGCCTCTGTACCGTGCTCCCCTCTGGAAGTTCAACTTCCACTACCCTTTTACCCACCGACCGCTGCAACTCACCCATCAATTTCACCTTTACGATCATCGAGTGGCGGCTCACGTTTGCGCTGGGCTGAGGTCCTCCTTCTGATTCCTTAGACCGGATAGCCATAGACACCTGCCCGAAGGACATTGTCGCGGAGCAAATAGCCCCCAAGCAGAATGGCACCACAAGCCATAACGAGGACCGACGTTGCGGCCGGCTCTGCCCCCAATTGGCCAGCCGCTGCGGAAGCTACGATAATGGTCGGGACCACCAAGCCGATTGCCACGGTCCCTCCCCAGAAGCTCCAACAATACGGACCGTGCAACAAACGGCGCACAGACTCCTGAGCCGGCAATGTACCGGTGGACATCCCCGTTATGTAAAGTAAAAGAATGATCCCGTTTCCGAGGAGCGAGAGCAAAAGTAACGGCCAGAGGACTGGGCCGACCATCTCCGGGCTTCCCTTTGCCCCTGCGATTACCTCTATGATCGGTAAGACCGCCATTCCTCCCAAGAACGAGTACCCCACATACAGGATTGGCAATAGGGGGGTGTTCCAGAAGGCGATGCTATTCCACGAGGAGAGTACCAGACCACTATAGGCCATGAAGGCAACAGCCAAAATTAAGACTGCTCCTCGTAGAATCATGCCACTAACCGTCCCTTCTCGCCACGGCAACGCCTCAAAACCTGACACGGAAGGGAGCAGGACCAGGATTCGAAGAAATACGAGCACCGTCACGATAATAGCCCCGCGAGCTATCCAACTGGTGCCTGGCCTCCTGAACACATACAGGAAGCCCCAGCGAGCCCCAGGACCTAGGTGACTGAACAGGAAGCCTAACGAAGCGAGCACCAACGCCAGCCCTATCCACATCCCCCAGAGCGCGGTTGCTTCATCGAGCACGCCTAATCCTTGAAGCACCACCTCCAGGAAAATGAGCCCGGCGCTGGTCCCCGCGCCAAAAAGGTAGAACGCGACTTTCCAGTCCCAATGCTGCTGGGCCTGAAGGTCCATCATAAATTTCATTTCGCTTAGACCTCGAGCCCCAGTCATGATCGTCCTCCACCGATCGTTCCACCGCCCTTACCTGTCAGATAGAAAAGGCTCGGGTTGGTGCCCAGCTCCTCCCGGGGCCTGAAGTGTTTTTTTTGCCTCAGCAGCGCGTTGATCCGGCTCTCCTTGTCATTTAGGTCGCCGTAATTTAGTGCGTCAGCAGGACAAGCCTCCACACAGGCTGGAGGACGCCCTTCGTCAATCCGGTGGTAGCAGAAATGACACTTCTGGGCGCTCCCCTTTTTGAACTGGGAGTATTTTTCTTGCTCGTAGGGCGTAAGCCCGGCCTCAAAATAGCCCTTCGTCCCATCCCACCTGTAGGGTACATAGTAAGGACAGGCCGTCATACAAGCCATGGTACCGATGCACACGTCCTTATCAACCACAACAATCCCGTCCGGCCGCTTTACAATCGCGCCCGTCGGGCAGGCGGTCACGCACGGCGGTTTATCACAGTGGTTACATCGAACCGGTGTGAAGGTACGCCTGGCATAGGGGAACTCGCCCTCTTCTTTCTCCAGGACCTTCATCCAGTGGATGCTGGGGGGCGTCCCGTTCTCCGTCTTGCAGGCGATCACACAACCCTGGCATCCTACACAACGTTCGAGATCAACAGTAAAGCCCCATCGTGGCATGTTACCCTCCCCGGAGAAATTTGCACAAACTAAGCACGCAATTATCATGCCCTTTTGATTCTTAAGCCTCTTTTGTCATTGTATTAGTCAAAACTGGGAATCTAACGAAAAATGTTCTTAGAAGTGAGAAATAAATCTGAGATGTCTCCAAAAATCGCCGAGAAGATCTTTGGTTTCAGGATGACCTCCCGAACGTATTCGTATCTGGCAACTAGGAAGATGTTGCTCTCTGGTAGCTGATAGATACCTCGTTGGCATCCACCTAAAGATGCATTAGAATGTGTTCTTGTGAAAAGAAAACACCCACCGCCCAGGGTATACACAGGGGGCGCAAGGTGTACTACCATTTCAGGTATGAGTTGGAAGGGAGCGAAGCGGGGATGGCGGTGCTGGCAGAATTGCGTGATTGGCCCGTGAGGCCGTGTTTTCCGTATAGGTGCAGCACCTTTATTACAAAGTTGGTCGTGATGACCACAAGAACTACTTGGATACTGTCATTATGGTGGCTCCCTAGGCGAAAAAAGAACCGGGGGATTTGACAGTCGTAGTTTTCTTACTTCAGCCGCACCCGCTGGTAAAAGTCGGTTTTCCTTGCTTTTTTCTCACAAAGTGATATCTAAACATAAACTCTAGATTTCAATGGTAACCCATTATACTTATTCCACTTAACTTTAGGTCATGATGATGACGCTAGAAGTCTGTTTTTCAGTTGTGCTAACAGCAGGGAAGTGGGTTTTCGATCAAGTTGTAGACATGATCGAAGGTGATCTCTTTGATGGTTTTCTGGATTTTGAAGAGTCGGGGTGGCTCGCCTTTGAGTAAAACCATAATGGCTGTTTCGATAGGGGGACAGGCCGGCTTGACGCAAGGGACCTCTTTAACGACAATGGGCGCGTCGACGGGAAACTCTAAATTCTGTCTTGTCCAGAACTTGATCTGATCGATAGTGAACGGTGAGATACCATTACTGTTGTTAAAGGGATCGATAGTCGTAGAGGCGGAGTCATTTTCGGAGGCGATGCAGTCATAAAAACCTCGACGAATCCTTAGATTATCAAGATCTCGACCAATAAAAACAAGCCGGTTAATTCGGTGCTCGTCGTCGCCCCATTTCCGACCTGGGCGACCCTCAAACATCATATGTACACCCTGGAAAACAAATTGGTCGGGGTCACCTCGTAAGTTGAGAATTCCTTTCATTCGGAGAATATTGGGACCGAGCTCAGCGAGAAGATCACGGAACCAGAAGCTGACTTGTGTTCCATCGAGTTCCCCAGCTTCAACTAGTGAAATCGTAGAGATTTCCTGAGAGTGCTCGTGGTTTGCGCTCACAAGATCCGAATCCGAGTCAAACCTCTGTTCCACCTCGCCGGGGGATATGGCAAGAAGGGCAGTGATATCATGCTCTGCGTTTCGTGTTCGCAGGATTTCCGCCATTCCGTTTAGACTTCGAACTTTTTTCTCGAGGGAGTCAAGTTCCTCGGGAGTAGCCAAATCGATCTTGTTCAAAAGGATGGTGTCCGCGAAAGCGACCTGCTCCTTCGCCTCAGGGGATTTGTCAATATGCTGCCAGATGTGTTTGGCGTCCACGAGGGTCACTATGCGATTGAGGGAGAACTCCCTACGTATCGACTCGTCCACAAAAAAAGTCTGCGCTATTGGCGCAGGATCGGCCAAGCCGGTCGTTTCAATAAAAAGGGTGTCGAATCTGGATCTTTCATCGATGAGTTGAAAAAGGGTACGCAGGAGATCACCCCGGACGGTGCAGCAGATACACCCGTTGTTCATCTGTACGATTTCCTGCTCTGATGCCATGAGAAGATGGTGGTCGATGCCGACATCTCCAAACTCGTTGATGATGACCGCGACCCGCTGGCCGTGATCGGTGGTCAGGATACGATTCAGTAGGGTCGTTTTACCGGCGCCGAGAAATCCGGTAAGGATGGTCACTGGGACCCGGCGGTCATTGTCTCTATCCATGTTCTGAAGTTTCCAATCCTTAATTCGCTAAAGTTAGCAATGGGGTTACGTAGAGTCAATACGGAATGTTTTTATTATCGGACGGTCGGCGATGGGGAAGTGGAAAACAGCCCTGGTGGGTGTTACTCTACCTTGAAATGCCAGGAGATCGGATGAGGTCAGGGCGTTCTATTCCGAAAGAAAGAAGATTCGCCGGGTAGGGAACCTGTGGAGCACCAAAGACACAGCGCGTCGGGGAATTTAAGAACATCAGAACACGAACAACGTACGAGTTCTATGTCGCGCGGATGGTTCCTGATCTTGCTATTTCTTCTTAGTTCACCGGCGTGCGGCCAGACCTTACCGCTTGAAAAAATCAAGTTACCGCCGGGATTTCACATCCGCATCTACGCCCGGAATGTAGTTGATGCACGGTCCATGGCCTTGAGTCCCAAGGGTACGTTGTTTGTCGGTACTCGAAGGGCAGGAAAAGTCTATGCAGTCACGGATCGAAACAGAGACGGTAAAGCGGACGAGGTAGTGACCATTGCAAAAGGTCTCAATATGCCCAATGGCGTTGCCTTCCGTAATGGCTCACTCTATGTCGCCGACGTAAATCGTATACTGCGTTTAGACAATATTGAATCTCGTCTGTATCACTCGCGAACTCCGATCGTAGTCAACGATCAGTTTCCCAGGGATACCCATCACGGCTGGAGATTTATTCGCTTTGGGCCGGATGGCATGCTCTATGTGTCCGTAGGGGCACCCTGTAATATCTGCGAGCCCGATGACCGCCGTTATGGCGTGATCATGCGGATGAGTGCAGACGGGGTCGGATTGGAACGATTTGCCCGGGGGATACGCAATACGGTCGGATTTGACTGGGATCCAAGAACAAAAGAGCTCTGGTTTACCGATAATGGGCGTGACTGGCTCGGGGATGATGTTCCTCCGGACGAGTTAAATCATGCCGCCCACCGAGGGCTTCACTTTGGCTATCCTTATTGCCACGGGGGGGACATTCCTGATCCAGATTTTGGCGACAAGCGAAGTTGTAAGGAATTCGTACCACCCGCGAAGAAACTAGGCCCGCATGTGGCGCCATTGGGTATGCGGTTCTACATGGGCAAGATGTTTCCCAAGGAGTATACGGGTGGAATTTTCATCGCGGAACATGGTTCATGGAATCGTAGTATTCCCATAGGGTATCGGATCATGCACGTACGGCTTGCTGGTGGGCGGGCGGTATCATATCAGCCCTTTGCTGAAGGCTGGTTGCAAGGGCGGCAAGCGTGGGGACGTCCCGTCGATGTGCTTGTGATGCCCGATGGTGCCTTGTTGGTCTCGGACGACCGTGGAGGCGTGATTTATCGAATCAGTTATCAAACCCAATAATCTGTTAAAGAGATTGGAAATAGAAAGCAGGGTACGATACATTACATCGGAGAGTTTCCTTGGCCCCAAAGGTGATGCCACCTTGGGGGAGATTAATGGTTTGGAGCTGAAGATACGAGGTTACAACCCTAAGGCCGAGCGGGAACAGAGGTTATCTTTCGAATCTTAAGGAGGGCATGATGGCACGAGCGGAGAAGGTTGAAACGTTGGGAAAACATGTGACCTATGGCGGCCTGCGGGATTGGATCGATCAGGTGGAAGGGATGGATGAGCTGTTGCGTATTAAAGGTGCCCATTGGGATAAGGAGATGGGCGCCATAACCCACCTGCTTACAGAAAAGAGTAAAGGAAGCGCTCCGGCTATTCTTTTCGATGAGGTTCCAGGGTATCCGAAAGGGTTCCGAACCTTGTACGGACAGCTTTCCTCTATAAAACGAGTCGCTCTCACCCTTGGTCTTCCCCTCACCTATGAGAGAAAAGTTGATATCGTTAAAGCTTATCATGAGCGAATGCAAACCATAACACTCGAGAAGCCCACGTTTGTCGACAAGGGACCTATTTTGGATAACGTGCTCGAGGGCAATGCGGTGAACGTGTTGAGATTTCCAGTGCCCCTGCACCATGAGGGTGATAAGTCGCGCTATATCGGGACCGCGGACTGTGTAATCACGAAAGACCCGGATTCCGAATGGTATAATCTGGGTGCCTACCGTTGCCAGGTATACGATGAAAAGACCATTGGTTGCCAGATCACTGAAGGAAAGCATGGAAGGATCCAACGGGATAAGTACTTTGAGCGAGGCGAAAGTATGAAAGTGGTAGTACTGGTTGGTCAGGATCCTCTTCTATACCTCCTTTCTTCTAGTCCGCTTCCGGAGGGGATCTCGGAGTTAGAATTTGCCGGTGCGATAAAAGGGAAGCCAATGGAAGTAGTCCGCGGCCCGTATACCGGTTTTCCGATACCTGCGGACGCAGAAATCGCCATCGAGGCCGAGGCGGTAGCGGGGCAAGTCAAGCCGGAAGGCCCTTTTGGTGAATGGATGGGGTATTACTCAGATGACGTCGTACCGCGGCCTTACCTCAATGTCAAAACTATTCTTTACCGGAATGACCCGATTCTTACGTGTGCTCCTCAGCATAAACCTGTGGATGAAACAGGACTGCTAAAAGGCATCGCGGGTGCGGCGGAAATCTGGAAATCCCTTGAAGCCTGTGGCATCCCGGAAATACGAGGTGTCTGGAACCATGAAGGAGCGCCTGCCACGCGTTTTACGGTCGTTCAAATTCGACAGCGCTACCCGGGTCATGCGCGTCAGGTCCTGCATGTGGCTTCTTCGTGTCAGGGAGGTGCGTACAACGGCAAATGGACCGTTGTCGTGGACGACGATATCGAGGCCTCCGACCTAGACCAAGTGCTTTGGGCAATGGGCACCCGATTCGATCCTGTTACAGACATAGATGTTGTCCAGAAGGCATGGTCATCCGGCCGTGATCCCATGGTCCTTCCAGGAAATTTCAATAACCGTATACTCATTGACGCATGTATCCCATATAACCGGAAACTCAGGGGAAATTTTCCTCCCGTGGTGGATGTGAGTATGGAGCTACGGGCTAAGCTTAAAACGAAGTGGAAACAGCTGATTGCCTCGTCTTGAAGCACGGAGGTGGGCCTAACTTTACGAAGCAACCCTGAGCAAGGAAACTACGTCCGCCAACAACCATGGTGCTTGTGAATAGAAGAGGCAGCGACATGGATTTCAGGTAGGTGGTTATTTCTGGGTCGGAGAGGAGCAGGTCCTAATTCGGGAGAATACGGATGGCGCTAACATTCAAGAGAATTCTCTGTCCGGTGGATTTATCCGATTTTTCATTGGAAGGGCTCAGGCTCGCGGCAGAGATGGCAAAGGGTTGCAAGGCATCCCTTTATCTCCTGCACGTTATTGATAACCCTTTCGATGAACTTTATATGAGTTCCATTACACAGACGGATCCTGCCTTGGTGGACGTCTACAAGCATGAGCCGTTAAAACGCTCCGAGGTCTTAAAGGCAACGATACGACATTCTAAGATAATGCTTCAAAGATTCTCTCACGGTTGGACCGCTACGGTTCCAAAAGTAAGGTATATCATAGACAATGGGAACCCTTTCGAGGTGATCCTGGACGTTGCCGAAGCTAGGAGGATCGATCTGATTATTCTTGCGACCCACGGGCGAACGGGGATCAAAAGATTGCTTATTGGAAATGTGGCCGAGAAGGTTGTGCGTCATGCTCCTTGCCCCGTCCTGACCCTCAAAGGATGGAGACGTCGAAGAAATCGGAAATAGTTCCCGCTCGGAAATAAAGGGGGGGTCTATTTAATCGCTACGGGTTAATTCC
>JBHHYU010000068.1:0-16618 GCA_046757725.1 Binatia bacterium | reverse complement strand
GGGCAGAGGAGTACAGGTCTATCGGCTCCCACTGAGGAGCGGGCCCCCTGCGCCGAACTGGAGCACCATACTTTTTGCGGTAGAGCCGTCACCCTATTGACATGCCCCTCAGGAACTTAGTAGAAGAACGCCTTCAGGGGTCGATAACAGCCTCTCCTCCAGCTTTGATCTGTTTTAGCAGTGATTCTGGGCTGATTAGGAGGGAGGTAAAGACGTTTCGTGCAGGGGGAGAATGATCAATACAAAGCCGGACGCCTTGGCGACTCATTTGCTAAGGTGTGCCGGCTTTTTCATCTGTGGAGACCCATGGCTTGAACCGTTCAGCGCCGGGTCTCGGGCGAAAAGGGGGTCCTATGCATAGGGAAGTTTCATACGTTGCTAAACTTATTATTGTGGTTGCCCTGATGGTTTGCGCTCCAGCTACATCTTTAGCCGGGGACTTCTACAAAGGAAAAACCTTACGGTTTATTGTCGGTGCTTCACCGGGCGGCGGCTATGACACTTACACCCGACTGGTCGCCCGTTATATTGGCAAATATATTCCCGGAAAGCCTACAACCTTGGTACAGAACATGACCGGGGCGGGGATGCTCATTGCTGCAAACTACGTTTACAGGAGGGCCAGGCCCGATGGGTTGAGCTTGGGAATTTTTAATAACTCCCTCATCGTGCAAAAGGCGATAGGCGACCCTAAGATTAAGATTAATTTCGGAAAAATGGGCTGGGTGGGGGCTCCAAGCGTAGGAATACCTGTGTGCATGGTCATGGGTTTCACGGGCCTAAGGACACTCGAGGATGTACTCAAGTACAAGAAGCCTCTTAAAGTAGGGGCCACCAGAGCCGGGTCATCGGGTCACGACATACCGCTCATTCTAAACAAAGTCCTGGGAACCAACTTTAAGGTCATCACGGGTTATCGAGGCACGGCTCCGACCCGGGTTGCCTTGCAGAGACATGAGTTGGAGGCATTCTGTTCCCAGTGGGAGTCAATGCGAGTTACCGCCAGATCCATGCTGGATGCGAAGGGGGGTGAAAAGCTGATCCCGTTCATCGTCCACAGTAGAGGGACAGATCCGGAAACTAAAAATCTTCCGCTCTTTCGCGAGGCCATCAAAGGCAAAAAAAATCTCGCCGTATACAACGCCTGGACAGCTCAGATGGATTTTCAACGCCCATTGTCACTGCCACCCGGAACGCCTAAAGATCGGCTGAAGATACTCCGCAAGGGCTTTGAGGCGGCCCTTAAAGATCCCCAGCTTCTGGCGGAAGCCAAGAAATCCAAACTCATCATCACATATGTTTCCGGGGTACGGGTAGAAAAACTTGTCGGCCAAATTCTTTCCATGTCCCAGGAAGTCAGGGAAAGTCTGGAATTCTTGATAAGAAAAAAGAAAGGTGGTGGAAGAAAAAGGAGCTAATAAACCCCGTAGGTTGAGGAAACCCTTAATTCACTTTCTGCCCGGTTCTTTTTCCTGATATTGGGGCAAGTTGTCTGTAATTTTATACCATTGAGCTTTGGACCCTGCGTATATGTGAGCAACCGGCTTTACATCTCCTCCGGTATCAAGAGTACCTACCCTAAGCCTCACAGTGCCCGGCAATGAGTTGCGTCTGCTTATGATGGGAGACCCACAACACTTGCAGAATATCCGTTTCTTTCCGGGGGAGGATTCATACTCTCCTAATACGTCTTGACCGCACGATAGGTGAAAGTGGTCCGCAGGGATTGGCGAATTTGACGCAAACGGTGAACCTTGAGCTTTACGGCACTGAGAACAATGACAAAAGACTACCGGTCCCAGCTCGCAGGTAACCTCGTATTTTACAGAACCACATAAACAGCTTCCTTTGTACATTTGAGCCTCCAGCGTTTGTGCGTCAACTGCCGCAAGAAAACTTAGATAGATGCTTAGGGTATTTAAAAATTGCAAACACGGCAATACCGGTAAGGGAGACCCGTTCAGAACATTTGTACATTAATAGTTATGAGGAGGCCACGCCGCTTTACCAGAAATGGCTAGTGGGGTTTGACAACGTTTTTTCGTTAAGAGATGCATCCAGGGATTGAATGAGTCTAGTAACCTGGGGTAGGTTTTCACAAGAATTTGGGATAGCGTTGTGACAATACCGCTCCCCCGGGGGGAAGAAAAATGAGCCGACTTCGTACTGTTTCTGGAAATACCTTTGAAGAACTCTTGCGTGCAGCACCGGGGGCACTTGATGCGGACGCCGAACTGTACAGACAGATAAAATGCGGATTAACTCAGCGTCTCTATTCGCTGATCGGTGTCACGGTAGCAGGGCTCTTAGGCCTGCAACGGTTGGTCGCATTTGTTAGGGGACCCTTAGACGACAGTACCGTCTCTCAAGTGGCCGGAAACTGGAGTACCGCTTCGCTAACAGAACTGGAAAGGGCGGTGCTCTCCTATACAGAGAAGGGGACTTTGGACGAGGGTTCGGTCCGACAGAGAGACGTTGATGCTTTGCGAAAGGCTGGACTGGACGATGCCCACATTCTGACCATCGCAACGGCCATCGCCTATCACAACTACGCACTCCGGGTGGCAGCAGCATTTAATGCGATCCCGCGCCGGGAAGTGCCTGACTCAAGAAAAGAGGAGGAAATATGAGTTTCATCAAGACTATTTCTGAATCTGAGGCGACGGGAGTGACAAAGGCCGTATACGAAAAAACCATCGCTAATTTAAGACCCTCGGTGCGAAAGCGACGAGGAGACAGGTTGCCTCCCATCGTGAAGATCTTTGGCTTGAGGCCGGAGCTCCTAGAGGCTCGGGTGGGTTTTGACAAGGGCATCTACCGGGCCGGGACCTCGGGTCTGGGGCGTCGCAGAGAGGAACTCATCGCTACTCAAGTCGCTGCGTTAAGCAACTGCAAGTTTTGAGGAATCGGGCACGGAGAGTTTCTCCGTGTAGATGGTGGCATGCCGGTTGATCAAGTGGCCAAGGTCATCACCAACTGGCGTACAACGACCCTGGATGAGCAAGAAAAAACGATGCTGGCCTTTACGGAAAAGTTTACGCTCAACCCCAGTGAGCTGTCCGGTAAGGATTTGGAAGAGCTACGAAGTGTGGGCTTCAGTGAATCCGAGATCCTCGCCATCGTTCTTGGAGCCGGTTACCGAAATTGGGTTGACCGCATTGCTGATCTTGTTGGCGTCGAAGAGGAAAAATTTGATTTTCCCGAAGAAATCCTTAAAGCCTTTGGGGTTACACGCGCCCAGTTACAAACAAGTCTTTACAAAGACACTTGACGTTATTGATCGGGGCTCGGTTCCGGCAAGGATTTAAGTGTGCTGCTAGGCTTTTAGCCGAGTTACGACCTGCCGGATCCCTCTCTCCCCATCACGGTTTGCAGAAATGTTTTAACTTGGTCTCGGAGTTCCGGCCTTTTCAGTGCGTAGGCCACGGTGGCCCGGACGAAACCAGCCTTATCGCCCACGTCGTATCGATCTCCTGCAAATTCGTAACCATAGACCTTTCTTTTTTTCGCAAGCTGTATGAGGCCATCTGTGAGCTGGATCTCGCCTCCTTTTCCGGGGAGGATGTTTTCCAGCGAGCAGAAAATCTCCGGTCGTAGAACATAGCGACCAATAATCGCCAACTGGGAGGGAGCTGCTTCAGCAGCTGGTTTTTCTATCAGGTTGTCTATGGCGTGTAGCCGTGGTAAAAGCTCCTGACCGCTGATGACACCGTATCTATGAACCTCTTTACGAGGGACCTGCATCAGTGCGATCACGGACTCTTGTTTCTGCTCGAAGACGTCGAGGAGCTGTCGTAGGCAAGGGACCTCGTGGTCTATCAGGTCGTCCGCAAGTAGGACTGCAAACGGCTCGTCTCCCACCAGTTCACGCGCGCAAAGCACGGCGTGCCCTAGCCCCAACGGCCTTTGCTGCCTTACCGACACTACCTTGGTCATCTCCGCGATTTGTCGGAGAGCCTGTGCCGTTTCTGCTTGTCCCCGCTGCTCCAGGACCCCCTCTAGTTCGGGAGCGAGATCGAAATGATCCTCGATGGGTCCCTTACCCCGTCCGGTTACAAAAATAACTTCTTGAATGCCCGATTCTACCGCCTCTTGAACCACGTACTGAACCGTAGGAATATCAACGATGGGCAGAAGCTCTTTGGGCACCACTTTAGTTGCAGGAAGAAACCGTGTACCTAGCCCTGCCACAGGAAAAACGGCCTTTTTAACGTTCATGGGAGAAGTAAAAGCTAGCCCAGATTCTTGAGCTTTCTCTCTTCAACTTCCTGACTCGACTTGCAGTCGATGCAGAGAGTGGTAACGGGGCGGGCCTTTAAACGGGCCACGTTGATCTTGCCACCGCACACCTCGCAAATCCCATATGTCCCGTCGTCCAATCGCATCAGGGCCTCCTCGATTTTGAGAATGAGCTTGCGCTCCCGATCGCGAATGCGGAGAGTAAAATTGCGATTGGACTCCATAGAAGCGCGGTCTGTAGGATCGGGAAAGTTTTCCTCTTCATCCATGCCTTCCACAGTCTTACCTGCCTCGGAAAGGAGCTCCTCTATGCGGCGTTGTAACAGTTGCCGAAAAAACTTGACTTGTTTCTTGTTCACAAAAACACCTGATGATTTCTTTGTAACACTAACGGAATTCATTGTAAAACCATTCATCTCTGTGGTTACATCGATTTACGATTCTTCTCTAATGATCAAGGTGGTGAAGCCTAGAATTCTGGTTTCCTGCCATTTCCAGGCGTCCTGCGGTAAGTCGGCCTTGCGACAGACCTGGCACAGAAAGGTTTTTAAATCCCAACCGTGCTCGGTTGCTACTTGTGGCAGCAGAACACCACGCTTTCTTCCACTCGCTACGTAGAGGCCATGGGTGCCAACCGTTAACGAGAGGGGGTCCGGTGCAAGATGCAACGGGGATAGGATCGAAATCTCGATATGAATCTGCCGTAGTTCACTCTCCCTGACCTGGGAAACACGGTTATCCTGGGAGGCAGCCGCTTCTGTCATTTCGATGGTGGTTTCATACAGAGGGCGAGTCGGAAAACAGATCCCGATGCATCCTCTTAACTCTCGTTCCTTGTGCAGGCTTACAAAAGCGCCGTACTCGGGCGTCATAAGATAGGTATCGGTGATGTCGGGGTTTTCTCTCCCAAGTCCACCGACGAAGTTGTTTAAAGTCCGGCGTGATAGATCTAAGAGACGTTTCTGAGAATCTGGAGGAATATCGATGGCTTCCATCCGCTTTTCTACTCCCGCTAGATCCCCCTACGCTGAGAAATCCTCCGTTAATGACTCCCTCGTTTCCTGTGCCATCGTCACGTTGGCCTGATAGTTCGGGTGATCAATCTGCAGTACGATTGATTGTTTGCCATCTATAAAGGACTCTATTTCCTCCTGGCGGAACGGAAACTTTACGTATTGCACTGCACTGATCTTATCCTCCTTGCTGCGACCTTCTTCAAAACAACCGTGGATGGTATGCGGGCCGACCTTGAGATAGACGCTTTCATCGATACCAAGAAACTTGAGTAGGTCCTGGCGAAGATGGCCCTGCTCCTCAATCTCTAAGAAGAGAGTAGCACTGAGCTCACCCGGGGCTGGGATTGAGCTGTTGTAGATCGCGACCTCCTCTTTGATCCTGCCTAGATCTGTAATTTTTTCCGCTCTAAGCATTTCTTGAATCTGAAAGATTACGGTATCCCTGTTTTCGAACACGAGGGAAACTTTGTCTCCAATTTGGACGCGTCTCCTTTTCTTTAGCTCAATGATGTGCCGGAGAAGATCATCGCGTACTTTTGCATAGGCCGAAGGGCCCATGATGTCATCCGGAGTCACGGACTTCATCGTTTCGACTCTTGATCCGGACCATAGGCCATTTGTAAGAGCTGAACCGGGTGGAGCGGTTTCTTCCCCATCCCCTGCTCGATTTGGAGCCTCGCCATGGGGCAGTCAGAAACCGTCCAATCGGACCCGCTGTCACGAAGCTCCCGCAATAGGGGTTCGGCCACCTTCATGGAGAGGTCATAGTATTGGCGCTTGAGGCCCCATGTGCCGTCGATGGCCGCACATTTTTCCACAAGGTGGACGCGGGCTCTGGGTAGCAGCTCCAACAAGTCCCGTGTTTTATAACCAATATTTTGAGCACGCAGGTGGCACGGCATCTGGTACGTTACCGCCCCCATTTCTTTTACAAAGCGGGTGTCGAGTCTACCCTCACGGTGGAGAGCCATGAGGTATTCGCAAATGTCGAAGGTCCGTGCCGCAACCTTTTTAACGCTATCGCCTTTGAGGAGCATTGGGTACTCGTACTTGAGCATGTAACTGCAGGTCGGACCTGGGACCACAATGTCGTATCCCTCTTTAACCCATGCTTGGAGAGACTCCACATTGGCTCTCGCACTATTCTTGGTCGCGTCCATATCACCACCGTCAAGAAACGGCATGCCGCAACACCGTTGCTCCGGACAGGTCACTCGAATCCCGTTCCGCTCCAACACCTTCACACAGGCCTGTCCTACCTCCGGCTCATTGAAGTTCACACTGCAGGTATAGAACAAGACGACTCTTTTCCCAACCTCCGATCCATGGTTCATGGTTCGCTGAAGAAACCAATAGCGGAAGGTTTCCGAGGCGTAAGGCGGGAGTAGACGCTCCTGGTGAATACCCAGGAGCTTTTCCATGAGCCGGCGGCTGTGAAAATTCCGGTTCGCCCAATTCGCCAGAGGTGCGAGATAACTCCCGATGCGACCGATGAGGTCAGTCCGACCCAAGAAACGATCCTGCAGAGATTGTCCCTCACGTTTTACCTGGAGCGCCTTTGATCTCAACATCATTCGAGGAAAATCTACCTGCCAACGGTGGGGAGGAGTGTAGGGGCAATGGTTGAAGCACAACTTGCATTGGTAGCAGAGATCGGTGACGCTTCTCAGATCCTCAGCGGCGAGTTTTTCTGCCTCCCCATCCACGGAATCCTTGTCGAGGCGTGCGAACAGATCAGTGAATGAAGGGCAAAGGTGGTAGCAACGGCGGCAACCGCTACAGATGTCAAAAACGCGTTTGAGCTCAGCCTCGAGCTGAGAATTATCCCAAAAGGATTGGGTGTCTAATTCAAAACCCATCCCGTGATTCCATGGGTTAATACCGGGATTTTCCTAACGTTGAGTTAGGTTTAGCAGATCAGCTTGCGGCGTCGGCCGGCTCTTTTCCGGCAATCTTCTCTAAACCTTTTGTGAACCGTCCGGCATGGGATTTTTCCGCCTTGGCCAGGGTTTCAAACCACTCGGCCAACTCGTCCAACCCTTCCTGGCGGGCGGTCTTGGCCATGCCTGGATACATTTCGGTATATTCGTAGGTCTCCCCTTCGACGGCGGATTTCAGATTTTTCTCCGTGTTGCCGATGGGTACTCCCGTGACCGGATCACCTACTTCTTTTAGAAAATCGAGATGGCCGAATGCATGACCGGTCTCGGCCTCCGAAGTGTCACGAAACAACCCCCCTACATCCGGATAACCCTCAATATCCGCCTGCCGGGCGAAATAGAGATAGCGCCGGTTTGCCTGGGATTCCCCGGCAAAGGCATTCTTTAAATTGTCGAGACTTTTTGTTCCCGCAAGACTTTTAGCCATAGGACCCTCCTTTTACCTGTCAGTGCTATCACTTCTAGTTTATTTGTTTTCGCCCTGTCAAGGGCAATCCAGGGTGGTTATATTGACTATGCGGCCGCTAAAAAAACCTTTTTTGTGCTCCGCAGTTCTGCTATCTTTCTGAGGGGTTACCTCTACAGAATAATAAGGAGCGAGAAGATGATTACCATCGCCGAATTCAGGAAGTTAGAACTCAGGGTGGCCACCATTAAAACGGCTGAGACTCACCCCAATGCCGACAGACTATTGGTGCTCCATGTGGATCTGGGCTCAGAGGAGCGTCAGATCATCGCCGGCATTCAAGGGCACTACGCCCCCGAAGCATTAGTGGGGAAACAGATTGTAGTGGTAGCCAATCTAGAGTCGGCAAAGCTGCGAGGCCTTGAAAGTCAGGGAATGCTCTTGGCCGCCTCGGACGGAGACCGTATTATTCTATTAACACCCGAAAGAGAAGTTGCGCCAGGTGTTAGGGTTTCCTGAAAGCCCCAGAAAAAAAAGGGTCTCCCTCTTGCAACTCTTGTTTTATGTGGTATATGGTCCATCAAACTGTTCGATATTTTTAAGGAGGTGCCTTATGGGAAGTAGGATTTTGAAAACTTTGTCGCGAGTGATTCTCGTGGCAGCACTCCTTATTCCCAGCAGTTTATTTGCAAGCTGGGAAAAGGTGACTTGGGATGCTCCGAAGAGCAAAAAGGGTAAGACCCAAGGTGGAGGTCCCATAGGATTCGTAGGCAAGAACGACGCTTACCTGGGATTTGGCGGGAGTCATCTCTATCATTGGAATGGAAAGTCCTTGAAAGAGATAAAGCATAAACACACGGGGAGCAAGAAGTGGGATCTCCGGGAGTTCGTTGTCAATTCGAAAAAAGACATTTGGGCTTTCGGCGACAACGGTCTTTCTCTTCACTTCACCGGTAAGAAATGGACCAACGTAAAAAACCCCCTGACCGGGAAAGGCCGACGACCCGGGAGACTCTGGGGTGCAGGATGTATTAGCCCAAGCAAGTGCTGGGCCGGCTCCAGGGCAGGTGACCTTATAGAATGGAACGGCTCATCTTGGAAGCTCGTGTCGAAGTCGGGCGAGCCCCCGGCAGAAGGCTCTAGGGTCTACGCCATGGGCTTTACATCCGCCAAGAACGGCTGGATGGTTGGTGAGTCCTTAGTGGCCAAGTGGGACGGCAAGGCGTGGAAGAAGCAGGGAACCGAAGTCCCCAGGATTTATTCGATGCACCTGGGCAAGGATTACGGCTGGCTTGTGGGTGACGGGGGCGCCTTCTTTAGATTGGAAGGTGGCGCCTGGAAAAAGTTCAATGTAAAGGGTTCCTTCTTCCGGATGAGAGGGGTTTCGTGTACCTCCAAAAGCAATTGTTGGGCGGTAGGGGATGCCGGTGCTGCCTTCAAGTGGGACGGTAAAAGTTGGACGAAGGTAAAGCTCGGGACCTTTGCTCGAATGAGCAGGATTAAGTTCGCGTACGGACAGGGTCTGATCGTAGGCGGTAAGGGTTTAATCTTTCAGTGGAAGTAAAGTCGAGCCAGTAAACATACGCCCATAGCATCCCATCCCTGGAGGAATTCCCGGTTTATTGGCCGGGAATTCCTCTATGAGGATTAAGTCTCCATTAATCCTTTATTGGATTTTATTTGTTGCCTTTAATCCGGCTGTCATGGCCCCTACCGCTGTACTTTTCACGTTACGTACGTGAGGTCAAAGAGAGGTTTGGCCTCAAGTGTCATCCCCATCATGGGACGTTCATTCTCCTCAAAAGGGCTTGCTGAAACTCAACTCGATGAGCGGGTTCTGTAACGGTAAACCCGGCCTCTTGGTGTCGTGCCGTTGAGTTCGGCAAAGAGAAGACCCCGGAAGGTCATAAAGTAGGTAAGAAAGAGACCGAGGCCCAGTGTTGTGACAAAGAACTGGAGAGAAGATGGCAGCCCGGAAACGAACCAGTCTAAAACACGGAGTAGGATGACTCCCGCTAAGGTGATCAGGAGGTTCGGCGTTAACCATTCGATCCAGTTTTCCGTAATGAAGCTATAGCTCCCCGCCAGAAGGTCGAGACCAGAGGCTCGGCTCTGGTAAATCAACTCGGGTACGCCGTTGAGGATAATATACAGAGCGATTTGGATGAAAAAAAGGAAGAGTAAACCGTTTGGCGCAGAGCTGAGGACGGTTGCTGCCACCCTCATGGGGATCCAAAGAATAAAAGAGATCCGCACCACTTCCCAGAGATAGACAGTGAATCCTCCTGTGAAATCGCTGAGGTCGGCCTTACCGGCGTTCAGTATGTTCTCTATGAGGTAAAGGCCGGAACTTACACAGGCGTTACCGGTCAGTACCAGCAATATCCCCCCGATTATCCCGAAGGGTATTAGAAAAAAGGCTGCAACGGACAGAATCACGCTATAGGCCAAAGGCGCAAAGCTTACCGCCCAGTTTTTCCCTACCAGTTGCGTAGAGCGCACAAAAGCCATCCCGTATATCCATAGCGTTGCCTTGACAATTTCCATCTAACCGAGAGTTAAGTTGGGACGTGCGAGAGAGCGAGCAGCCTGGCCCTCTCAACCCTCCGTCTCAAGGGACAGGAGAAAAAGCCTGATGAGCGCCGAAACCTATTTTGGGCTTTTCCATTACATCAAGATCGGGTGAAGCTGCCTCGTGTTTTTTCCTAAAAGTGCTAAGGGCCAAGAAAAACTGGAAGGGATCTCCCCATACCCCTTATCCTCCGCTGATAGGGATTCTAATGTATTTTCACTATCAAAAATAATTTGTTTAAACAAGTATGGGTGAATTTCCGAGGTTTGGAGGCGCCTTTACAACTATGGGTAGATCTGGTATTGGCAAAGAGCGTAAGAACTGAGAATTGCCCGCCTTTGGTATGATGCGACAGCCTAAAGGACGCCCTACCTTCTGCCTTATCGATCTTGACGCCCTGCGCTGGAACTTCCGACAGGTAAGAAAATTAGTTGCGGAGCGAGTCAAAATACTCTCGGTGGTCAAGGCGTCTGCATACGGTCATGGGGCCTGTGAGGTTGCCAGGGCTTTGGCAGAGGAGAAAAGCGATGCCTTCGGAGTGGCAACGTTGGAGGAAGGAATCGAGCTGAGGGAAGGAGGAATTCAATCTCCCATCTTAATTTTGGCAGGGGTCTATGGGGATCAGTTTGATGCGCTTCACCGATACGGACTCACTGCGGTTGGCTGTGACTTGGAGGTGTTGCGTCGGTTGGAAGCACTGGCGCGGCGAAGGGGGGTTACCGTCAAGTTCCACCTGAAAGTGGACAGTGGCATGGGGAGAATCGGTCTCCCAGCCTCGGCGGTGGACAGCTGGCTCCCTGAACTAAACAAGTTGGAGGTGTTGCACTTTGAAGGTCTCTTCTCCCATTTTTCACAAGCGGAAAGCGTAGAGGGGGATTATACGCAACGTCAGTATAACCGTTTTCGTTATGTGGTTGAGCGACTCCGGAGCGGGGGCTACGACCCTCCTCTCATTCATCTGGCCAATAGCGCCGCAGTGATTACACTTCCGTCCTCCCATTTTACTATGGTCCGCCCTGGGCTGATGCTTTACGGAGTTTACCCCTCCCCTGCAATGGTGGCTCAGGTTGCTCTAAAACCGGTCCTCTCGTGGTGGACACGAGTGCTTCACCTGAAGAAAGTGCCTAGAGGCACCAGCATCAGTTACGGGCAGACCTTTGTGACCCAAAGGGAGAGTCTGATTGGTACGCTCCCTGTGGGTTATGCGGATGGTTACCACCGGCTCCTGTCGAACCAAGGGGCCGTGTTGGTACGTGGAAAAAGGGCGCCGATCGTGGGCAGAATCTGCATGGATTTGACTATGATAGATGTTACCGATATACGAGGAGTGAGGCAGGGAGATGAGGTGGCTCTCCTGGGTACGCAAGGAAAGGAGGCCATCTTGGCCGATGAGATAGCTGGATGGGCGGATACCATCTCTTACGAAATTCTCACCTCTATCAGTAGTAGGGTCCCTCGCATTTATCAACTTTCGAAGGAGGATTAGAAAAACGTGGGGAAGATTCAACGGGCCTTGATTAGCGTGTCTGATAAGAAAGGAATTGCCGGCTTCGCTAAAAACCTGTCGGCACTGGACATTGAAATAATTTCCACGGGTGGCACCGCAGCCCTTTTACGCCAAAATAATATTCCGGTTAAAGATATCTCCGAGATTACGGGATTTCCGGAAATGATGGACGGTCGGGTGAAGACGCTCCACCCCAAAGTCCATGGAGGCATACTAGCTCTCAGGGATCATCCTGAACACTTGGCTCAGATGACCGCTCACGGTATCGTGCCCATTGACCTTGTGCTGGTCAATCTCTATCCTTTTGAAGCCACGGTGGCTCGAGGGGCTCCCTTTGCGGAGGTCGTGGAGCAGATTGATATTGGGGGTCCGACGATCGTCCGGGCCGCGGCGAAGAACCATGCGCATGTAGCCGTAATCGTAGATCCGGCGGACTATGATCTTGTCTCAGCCGAGTTACAGGATAAAGGCGGTGAGCTCTGCGATGAAACCCGATTCCGTCTTGCCTGTAAAGCCTTTCAACACACGGCACATTACGATGGCGCCATCTCCAACTATCTGGACTCGCTGGACGGGAACAAAGAGCGTGTCCAATGGGGTCGGACGCTAAACCTACAGCTCACAAAGATTCAAGATCTACGCTATGGGGAAAATCCTCATCAGCATGCTGCCTTTTACTCAAGCGGGAAAAGCGGGGACCCTTCGATTACCCAGGCCAATAAACTTCAGGGGAAGGAGCTCTCCTTCAATAATATCTTTGACGCAGATGCGGCGTTAGGAACCGTCTTGGAGTTTTCTGAGACGGCAGCCGTGGCGGTCAAACATACCAACCCCTGCGGGGTAGCGGTCTCGAAGAACTCCCTTGCGGATGCCTTCCGCAAAGCGCGCGCCTCGGATCCTGTCTCAATTTTCGGGGGTGTCATAGCGTTTAATCGGGCGGTGGACGCGGAAACGGCCCGGGAACTTAAGGAGATTTTTTTGGAGATCATCATCGCCCCCAGCTTTACCGCGGAAGCCAAAGAGATCCTCTCTTCTTCGAAACGGCTGCTCAATATTCGCCTGCTCGAAGTTGCAATGGAACAGAAACGAGACGTCAGCCAAGATCTGCGGCGGGTCAAAGGGGGCCTTTTGGTTCAGGATTGGGACAGGGGTTCAGTGGATGTCAGGAGTTGTCGGGTGGCCACCAAACGCAAGCCAACAGAGCAGGAGTACGATGCCTTGGATTTTGGCTGGCGGGTGTGCCGCCATGTGAAATCGAACGCTATTGTCTTTTCCTCGGATGATCAAGTTCTAGGTGTAGGCGCCGGGCAGATGAGCCGTGTGGACTCGACGAAGCTGGCAGTCATGCGCGCCAAGGACCTGGGCCTTGTCCTGCACGGTTCTGCAGTGGCTTCAGATGCTTTTTATCCTTTTCGCGACGGGGTCGATGAGGCGGCAAAGGCGGGTGCCGGAGCCATCATCCAGCCGGGTGGTTCTATTAGGGATGGGGAGGTCATTGCGGCGGCAAACGAGCATGGCATGGCTATGATTTTTACGGGCATGCGGCATTTCAGACATTAAAGCCCAGGATGTAAGCTCGTGGTGTCGTCGGTGGGGAAGCCTGAAAAAATGCAGAATTCAGGAGTCAGCACCCGCATGTGGAAAACACGGGATAATTCTGAATGACCAAAACTGACCGTTGGTTTTTCCCACTATCCGCAATGCCTTTAACTTTGGCTTCCTCCTGTCTCGAAATTGCCCGGCAATACGGAGTTTGATGAAGGTCTTAGTCATTGGTAATGGCGGACGAGAGCATGCGCTGGTTTGGAAGATCAGTCAGAGTCCAAAGGTGGAGAAGCTCTACTGTGCCCCCGGTAACGCAGGTATCGGGGAGTTGGCGGAATTGGTGGCCATCGGCCCGGGGGAGATCGAGCGACTTGTCGAGTTTACAGAAAAAGAAAAGATTGATCTCACCATTGTAGGGCCGGAGCTGCCGTTGACTCTCGGTATCGTGGATCTCTTTGGGAAAAAAAGAAAAAAGATCTTCGGTCCCAACCGTCAGGCGGCAAGACTTGAGGGGAGTAAGGCCTTTGCCAAGGAGATTCTTAAAGAGAACCGTATTCCGACCGCTTCCTTTTGCACGTTCAAGGATTCAACCTCGGCCAAGGGCTATCTCGCTGAGCGACAGCCACCCTATGTCGTCAAGGCCGACGGTTTAGCCGGAGGAAAAGGAGTCATCATCTGTTCCAGCTTGGTAGAGGCCCAAGAGGCCGTGGATGAATGCTTGGTGCGTAAACTCTTTGGTGAGGCAGGCGAGCGTGTCGTGATCGAGGAGTTTTTAGAGGGGGAAGAAGCCTCGTTTATGGCTCTGATCAACGGAGAGCAATTTGTACCCCTCGCTCCATCACAAGACCATAAACGCGTCTTCGACGGAGACCGGGGGCCCAATACGGGGGGCATGGGTGCCTATTGCCCGGCTCCGGTTGTCGGGCCAACCGTCCACCGCCGCATACTCGATGAAATCCTCAGGCCGCTGCTGAGAGGTTTGAAGAGAATGGGGATTCACTACTGTGGTGTGCTTTACGTGGGGCTTATGGTTACGCGCGAAGGGCCAAAGGTTTTAGAGTTCAACGTTAGATTTGGTGATCCCGAGTGCCAGCCGGTCATGATGCGGCTTGAAAGTGATTTGCTCTCTCTGATAGAGGCTACGATTGAGGGGAGGCTGGATCAGGTCGAAGTAGAGTGGCATAAGGATGCGGCCGTCTGTGTCGTCTTGTGTGCCGGAGGCTATCCTGGCTCCTATGAAAAGGGAAAAGAGATACGAGGGTTGGAAACGTTGAAGGATTGGAAGCGGGGTTTTGTCTTTCACGCTGGTACGACAAAAAAAGAGAAACGCTGGTTGACTTCGGGAGGTCGGGTCTTAGGAGTAACGGGGCTGGGCGGTAACCTTGGAAAGGCCGTAGGTGAGACTTATCAGGCCGTTGGCGAGATACAATGGGACGGGATCCATTACCGGAAGGACATCGGCCATCGGACATTCAAAGCCGGGCAGGAGGAGATCTAGAGAAGTGAAAAAAAAGTCGTCTCTGTCGGCTCGCGTGGGAATATTGATGGGTAGTGACTCTGATCTGGCGGTGATGCGTGAGGCAGAAAAGCGGCTCGAACAGTTTGGCATCCCCTATGAAATTCGAGTTCTTTCTGCTCACCGGTCTCCCTTGAAGACCCAAGAGTATGCAGAGTCCGCTTCCCAGCGAGGCATTGAAGTCATTATCGTTGGAGCCGGGGCGGCGGCTCATTTGGCCGGTGCCGTTGCTGCGAATACGATGCTTCCCGTTATTGGAGTTCCCATCGATTCATCCAGTTTGAACGGGTTGGATGCGCTGCTCTCAACGGTGCAGATGCCTACTGGAGTGCCCGTGGCCACCATGGCCATCGGAAAAGCGGGTGCAGCCAACGCAGGGATCTTTGCTGCAGAAATCCTTGCTGGGAAGGATGCTCAAATTTCTACTCGACTGACTCGTTTCAAAGCAGGACTAGCTTCCGGTGTCGCCGAAAAGGATAGAAAACTCCGAAGCAAGAAGCGAAAGCGCTGAAGCTTTATCCCGAGCCGTCGAATCCCTCAAGCGCGGTGAGGTCATTGTTTTTCCCACAGAGACCTTTTACGGATTAGGGGCGGATGCATTTAATGCAGCTGCGGTAGAGCACGTATTTTCTCTCAAAGGACGCAGTCCGAATGTTACAATCCCGATCCTCATTGCGGATGAGGAGATGCTCAAAGATGTGGTCAGGGAACTCTCGCCCTTGGCCATGAGATTCATGCACCGTTTTTGGCCTGGACCGTTGACCTTAGTCCTTCCAGGCAAAAAAGGATTACCCCCCGGTCTTTTGAACAGTGAGGGAGGAGTGGGCGTTCGAATTTCGAGCCATCCACTTGCCACTCAACTGGTACGGGATCTGGGTCATCCGCTTACCGCAACTAGCGCTAATCCATCGGCGAAGGCACCCGCCCGGACTGTTCAAGACGCCCGGATCTATTTTTCGGAAAAGCTCGAAATTTTTCTTGGAGAAGAAAGGCTACATGGAACAAAAGGCTCCACCGTGGTGGAGGTCCATCAGGACGGGTTCAAAATCATCAGGGAAGGGGAGATCGGTTTGGGGAAGTTAGAGAACGTCCGGGATGGGTACCACTAAGGGGTACCCCCGCTCTAAAAACCGGTTGTTCGTTCGAGGGAAAACCGTGTCACTGGCTGAAAAGTAGTGCACGCGGTCAGCTGCGATCGCTTCTATGGAGGTACAATCTTACCGAGAGGTCATAGAAGGAAGAGATTTGATGTTCTTCGTTTTTTTGCTCGCCTTCCGTCGTTCGATACTCAATGGTTAACATAGGATCCTGTGTGGAAACCTTGAGCAGCTTCCCGCCTTTCTGATCAATGTACGCGCCCACCAGACGCAGTGTCTCGGGTAAACTAACCAATTCCGGTTTTGCGTGTGAGTCGCGGCTTCTCGCACGGGCCTCGGTATCTAGCCGTTCCAGATCTTCTGCGGAGTAGCGAAACTCCAGTGATGTGGCCTCACCCTGGGGTTGCCCGGATGATTTTTCCTCTTTCCTGCCACGGCCCCGCCATCCTCGCCAAATCCCTGCTAGACCACTTCCTGTAGAATCCTGGGCCTGCGACATTTTCTGCTGTGCTGGAGTCTCGGCTCTCACGATGAACCCTGATTCATCCGCCTCCACGTTAACGGCGTTTGGACAGAACTGCTCTATGTCCTGCCCTATGGCTCGCAGATACCTGGCGTAGGAATTGATATTCGTCATATAGAATTTCCTTCAGACAAAAGGCTTAGATCCGACTCCCATCACGGCTTTCCTATCAGATCTAAGTATACTTGATTATTGTATAAGAATCCAGGAGACTTTTACAGGCCTTGATAGGGCCGATGGCTAACGTGCCCCGGCTT
>JBHHYU010000067.1:0-17207 GCA_046757725.1 Binatia bacterium | reverse complement strand
TTCGGGACCGTAATTTAGAAGAGTCCTTTACCCTTCTACCATGAGCCGCCAGCGATCAGCTTTTTTCTACTCGGTGAACAAGGAAATCTAATAGCTTTAGGATCGGAACCAACTCTTATTTCCTCAGGTAAATAAAAAACTCTTTGTTCCCTTTTGGCCCCGTGAGGGGAGATTCTGTTACTCCTTTTACTTTTAGGTTCAGACTTGTTGCAGTTTCCTTGATTTCTTTAATGACTCGGATTTGGTCCTCATAGCAGCGCACAACCCCACCCTTACCCACTTTGCCCTTGCCTACCTCAAACTGTGGTTTAATAAGGGCCAGGATCTCGCCTTTGGGTACTAAAAGTTCCTTGACTCGGGGAAGGACCAGACGAAGAGAGATGAAGGAAACATCAATGGTGGCAAGCTGAGGGGGATGAGGGAGCTCTTGAGATTCCAGGTAACGGATATTTGTCTTTTCTAACGTGAGAACTCGCGGATCTATCCTGAGTTTCCAGGCAAGCTGCCCATACCCTACGTCAACCGCGTAGACACGACGGGCCCCGTGAGCGAGGAGGCAATCGGTAAAACCTCCGGTTGAGGCCCCTGCATCGAGGGCGATCCGACCTTCAACTTTAACCCGAAAATGGTTTAGCGCCTTTTCAAGCTTGGTCCCGCCGCGGCTGACGTAAGGGGTTGGCTTGCCCCTTATTCGAATCGCAGCGCTCGGTTCCACCAAGCTGCCGGCCTTGCAAATGGGCCGACCATTGAGTAAAATTTCTCCCGCAAGAATCCGGCTTTGCCCCTCTTTTCGGCTTGCCACTAATCCCCGCTCAACTAACACCTTATCTAAGCGCTCCCTCTTTCCCATCCCTCCTTTTTTCTCTTTTTTTCTCCCCGAACCAACTGTAAGGCTGCCTGAGTAATACTATCTTTATCGATACCGCAGATTTTTCTGAGCTCATCCTGGGTTCCATGAGGGATAAAACGGTCCGGAACGCCAAGGCGCTTAACCTTGACCTCTGAAATCTCCGCTTCAGAAAGGAACTCCAACACAGCGCTACCGAACCCGCCGTCTAACACATGATCTTCCACCGTGATGAGCCTCGGGACCAGAGGCAGAAGATCCCGCAGCAGTTGTCGGTCCAGCGGTTTTACGAAACGGGCGTTTACAACCGTAGCACTAATTCCCAGTCGTGACAGATCCTGAGCCGCACTGAATGCCGGGGTGACCGTGTTCCCTACCCCGACAATCACCACGTCTTTGCCTTCGCGGAGGAGCTCCCCCTTGCCAATTTCCAAGCTGGTAATGTCGTTTTCCAATTTCACCCCCCAACCTGTTCCCCGTGGGTAACGAAGGGCTATCGGCCCGTTAGCTTCGAGAGCTGTCTTCAGCATATGCCGTAGCTCATTTTCATCCTTGGGCGCCATGATCACCATATTCGGAATGGAACGCATATAGGCAAAGTCGAACACCCCGTGATGTGTGGGACCATCGGCCCCAACCAGACCCGCTCGGTCCAACGCGAACACCACATGCAGATTCTGCAGGCAAACATCATGAAGAATCTCGTCATACGCACGCTGGAGAAAGGTAGAATAGATGGCCACTACAGGAATCCACCCCTCCGTTGCCATCCCCGCTGCAAAAGTTACGGCATGTTGCTCGGCAATCCCAACATCATAGGAACGACCAGGAATCTCCCGCGATAATCGATCAATCCCGGTTCCACTGGCCATGGCGGCCGTGATACCCACCACCTTCTGATTTTCTTTTGCTAACTGAATCAGGGAGGATGCAAAGACATCAGTAAAAGTAGGAACCGGTCCCTTTTCCTTCTTGGGCTTGCCCGTCAGGACATGAAATGGTGAAACGCTGTGATACTTAACCGGATTTTCCTCGGCCGGGGCATAACCTTTGCCCTTTTTGGTTAAAACGTGGATGAGTGTGGGTCGCTCGATCTGCCTAATGTTTTGGAACGTTCCAATCATCTCCGCGAGATTATAACCGTCGATGGGGCCTACATACTGAAAGCCCAAGCCCTCAAAGAGAAAACCGGGAGTCACCAGACCAAGAAGGGAGTCCTTAAATTTACGGGCTACCTGGTAAAGGTTTTCACCCACTTTCGGCAGGGTGCGCAGCAGTATCATCAGGTTTTTCTGCAACCGGATTGCCAGTTCAGTGGTGAGCTGTCTACTCAGAAACGAGGATAAGGCACCCACTCGCGGGTCGATAAAGTGGGCATTGTCGTTGAGCACAACGATGAGATCCTTGTCCAGATGACCCGCTTGGTTTAATCCCTCGATCGCAAGCCCCGCCGTCAAGCATCCGTCGCTGACAACAGCCACGACTTTCCGTCGGGAACCTTCCATGGTCTTCGCTACGACCATGCCAAGAGCCGCTGATATCGATGTCCCCGCATGACCGGCACCGAAGACATCGTATTCACTCTCTTCACGGCTGAGAAAACCGCTAATGCCTCCGAGCTGTCGGATCGTCGGAAACTTGTCTCGCCTTCCACAAATGAGCTTGTGCGCGTAGGCCTGGTGGCCGGTATCCCAGACGATCCGGTCCTCTGGAGTTTGGAAGACATAATGAAGCGCCAGCGTCAGCTCCACTGCGCCAAGGGTCGAGGCCAAATGTCCGCCCACTTCAGAGACGACTGAGAGAACCTCTTCGCGAATCTCTTTTGCCAGAACGGAGAGTTCCGCAAGATTTAACTTACGGATGTCCGCCGGCTCATTCACAGTGTCTATCAATCTCGCCATTTCACACACTCGCTCGGGATGCTAAGGTACGGTTTCCCCGGGACTAAAGGACACGATCCACAACATAGTGCGCGATTCCTCGCAGAGGATCTGCCTCTCGACCGAAATTTTTGATCTCTTCCAGGCCTTGATGCAAGAGTTCCTGCAGACGGTTCTTTGCCGCGGGCAAGCCCACAACGGAGGGGTACGTTGCCTTTTTTTTCTCCTTATCCTTAGCGAGGCTTTGACTTGGCCCCCCGGCACCGTCTTGAACATCCAGGATATCATCCGCGATCTGGAAGGCCAGGCCCAGAAATTCCGAATAACGACTAATCCTACGAATCTCTTGTGGGCGTGCCCCACCGATCCTGGCACCGACTCGAGCAGCGGTAAGAATCAATGCCCCCGTTTTGCACACATGGATATACTCAACTTTCGCTATATCCACATCACTGCCTTCAGCTTCCAAATCTATGGCCTGTCCCCCCACTAACCCTCCAACACCGGCGGCGTAAGAAATCTCTCGAATCAGTTCCAAGGTCCGTTTTGGCCCTAGGACACGCACCACTTGCGGCCGAGACATCAAACAAAATGCCTCCGTGAGGAGCGCATCCCCGGCCAGTAGTGCGATACCTTCGCCGAAGACCTTATGGCTTGCCGGCTCGCCTCTTCTGAAATCATCGTCGTCCAGTGCGGGGAGATCATCATGTATAATAGAATAAGTATGGATGAACTCTAAGGCACAGGCAAACGGTAGCAGGCTCTTATGTTTCCCTCCGAACAGCTCCCCAGTAGCCAAGGTCAAGATAGGCCGAACTCTTTTTCCTCCAGGGAAGATACTGTAACGCATGGCTTGATAAAGAGACTGCGGGTGCGGTTTACACTCCTTGAGATAGCGATCCAGGCTGCGGTCGATAAGCGTCTTCCGCCCTCTCAGATAATCGTCGATCTCAAATGCAGATTCGGTCAAGCTTCCTACCCCTCCGGCTCTTCGTTTACCTCGTCTATAAAGGATTTAAGTCGGATATTTCCCTCTTTATCCTTCACCAACAACTCTATCTTTTTTTCGACCTCGGTCAGCTTTTGATTGCAGTATTTCACCAAACCTATCCCCTCTTCAAAAGCTGCGAGAGAATCCTCAAGCGAAATTTCTCCGGATTCCAGTCGTTCCACCACCTCTTCGAGTTCTTCAAGGGCTTTCTCAAACTTCTTCTTACCTGGATCTTTTCTCACCATCATTCTCCCCTCTCACCTTACGCCTATTGCCTCTCGCCTTCTCCATTTTGCTTTCTCGCCTCTACCTGCTGTTTCCCGCCCTCCGGAACCGTCAACAATTCCATGGGATCTATTCTCGCCCCGTTCAACCGCACTCCCCAATGAAGGTGTGGGCCGGTCACTCTCCCTGTCATTCCAGCCAAACCCATTAAATCTCCCTTACGTACCAGAGCATGTGCATCCACAAGAAATTTCGAAAGATGGAAGTACATGGTATAGAGTCCACCTCCATGGTCCAGAACAATGCTCTTCCCGGTGAAAAAAAGATTGTCTAGGAGAACCACTCGGCCATCATTCGCCGCCACAATGCTCGTACCCAAGGCGGCTTTAAGATCAACTCCCCCATGGCGAGATCGGGGTAACCCATTGACTACTCTATGTAAGCCGAAAGGTGAAGTAATCTTTCCGGGAACTGGCGCAATAAACCGTCCTTTCCACCAGCGCTGAGGGCTGGAAATCTTCCAGATCTGGGCGATCCGCGCTCCTTCTTTTTGGATCCTCTGTAGTGTGGCTCCATCGAAGTGATCAAAGGCTGCGGGGACAGTTATCTTTTCCCGGGCAAAGCCCTTTTTTTTAACGCGGAGGGTTATAGGCTGCTTCTTCCTCGTTCCACTACGAGTCCGCCCCTCGATGGTAATCCCTAGACGTCCAGGTTGTTCCTCAAGGTCCACTCCTAATAGAGCCATATAAGGACCACCCTCGCTGCGAAAAAACGGTATCTCTTGATTTCGAAATCGCCCTTTCACCCCCCCCACCTCTTCTCCTGAAACCCTCACCTCCACGACTCCTCCCTGAAAAACCTCCAGGGGCTCAACCGTGATGGTCCAAGAATCTTCCTTTGCAGAGGAAACCTGGGCCATGAGGCAGACCAAGCCAACTAAAGCGATAACGGCGCCTGGCGCTTTCACCCTACTCCTTCTCCTCGACCCTACAGATAGACTTCCCGCGAGCAAAGGTAATCCGGAGGGGATCTCCAATCTTGATCGATGTGGTATCTTTGACGGCCAACCCCTCGGGCAATTTGTGCACGATACTATAGCCCCTTTCCAAGACTCCCAAAGGGCTTAACGCCCCCAATCGCCCAGCACCCTGACCTATACGGTCCCTCAGCCGGGTGAGGCGATCCTGGAACCGGCGCCACAGATTCAGGGACAGCTCATCCAGGCGCATTTGATTTTCCCGCAATCGCCGTCCGGGGTCCGAGAGTCTCCGAACTAATCCGTCCCAGACCTCTCTTTGAATCTCCACCCGGGTGTAGATATTCCTCAGCAAACGTTTCTCCATCCCCTGGACTGTTTCCACGATCGCTTCTCTTCGAGGTAGCACCATTTCTGCTGCAGCGGTTGGAGTCGGTGCACGACGGTCTGCGACAAAATCGGCAATAGTAAAATCCACCTCGTGACCCACTGCAGATATAACGGGAACAGGCGCAGCATAAATCGCGCGCGCAACAACCTCTTCATTGAAGGCCCACAGATCCTCCAACGACCCTCCCCCGCGCCCGACAATCATGACCTCGACCAGACCCGAGTGACCGAGCTCTGTAAGCCCCTGAGCAATTTCCAACGCTGCGCCTTCTCCCTGGACCTTGACCGATCGAATGACGACCCGCCGCTCCGGAAACCTATCTCGGATAACCCGAAGCATATCTCGGAGCGCGGCCCCGTGCTGGGAAGTGACGATGCCGATAGCCCGGGGCAAGAACGGTAGTGGCCTCTTCCTGTCGGCAGCGAAGAAGCCCTCTTTACTCAGTTTTTGCTTTAACTGCTCAAAGGCCCAAGAAAGAGCACCTCGACCTCTGGGCTCCATGGTCTCTACATAGAGCTGAAGATCCCCCCGAACGGAATAGAGGCTAACGCGACCGAAACATATCACCTCCATTCCATTTTCAGGCTGAAAGGAGACGCGAAGACCCTGGCGCCGGAATATAACCGCAGCAATCTGACTCTTGTCGTCCTTGAGGGTGAAGTAGAAATGACCGGAAGGTGGAATACGAAAATTGGAGATCTCCCCGACCACCCAACAGGCATCCAGTTCAGTTTCTAGGGTTCCCTTAACCATCTGGTTAAGCTCGCTAACGGTCAAGCAAACCCGTGGCTCCTCTGATAAGAAAGGCAGTTTCGTTTCTGTGGGCATGGCCTTCACTGCTTTCAATCTTTTCATCACCACCCCACAAACGAATTAGCCCTCCAAAAGGAGGGCTAATTCGCCAGCAAAAGAAAAATCACCGACCGAGACGATCAAAAGGGGTCTCCGTTCTTTATCCCCCAACGGCCCGTCTGATTTATTATCAATAACATAGGTTCATGCAGCTTTTTTCTGAACTAATTGTTTAAAAACATTCCAACCTTTCAACAACTCCAAGGCATGTTTGAGCTGACGGTCACTTTCAATGGTGTCTTGACGTTGCTCTTGCGCCGGCTTGTTTTTGGGCGTTTCCTCCTCCCCGTTTTCCAGATGGCCGGGAAGGTTCTCCTCTCTCAAGATAGGCCTCTTTTTGTCTCCAGTCTTGGCCTTCTCCGTGGGCACGTTGTCCAGAATGATATCGGGAACTATACCGGTCGCCTGGATAGAACGCCCCTTAGGGGTGTAGTAACGGGCTGTGGTTAGCCGAAGTGCAGAGCTGTCATCCAAGGGAAGAATAGTCTGGACTGATCCCTTGCCGAAAGTCTTGGTTCCCAGGACAACCGCCCGTTTGTGATCCTGCAGAGCGCCGGCTACGATCTCCGAGGCGCTGGCGCTACCACCGTTCACCAGGATCACTATGGGAAACTCAGTCCAAGAGCTCTCCTTACGGGCAAAATATTTCTGCTGCTGGTTCTCTAACCGCCCCCGCGTGTAAACAATCAGCCCGGAGTCGAGAAAGAGGTCCGATACCCTGACAGCCTGTGTCAGAAGTCCCCCTGGATTATTACGCAGATCGAGCACCAACCCCCGCATTCCCCTCTTACCGGAACTTAGCTTCTCAAGGGTCTTTTCCAGATCTCGATCGGTGCGCTCTTGAAACTGGGCGATACGAACATAGCCGTAACCTTCCTCCAACAAGCGGCTCCGAACACTTTTGATTCGGATCGTGTCCCGGATGATGGTAAAATCTAAAAGTTTTGCGACTCCCTGGCGCTTAACAGAGATCTTGATCTCACTCCCCTTGGGACCGCGCATCCTCTTTACAGCATCCATCAGCGTCATATCCCTCGTAAATTCATCTTCGATCTTAACGATCTGATCTCCCGACTTGATCCCTACCCTGTAGGCAGGTGTATCCTCGATGGGAGATACAACTGTAGGAATCCCACCCTTGATAGTAATCTCAATGCCCAAACCACCGAACTTTCCCTGAGTGTCCATCTGAAGCTCTTTATAGAGTTCGGGAGTCAGGTAAGCACTGTGAGGATCCATCGAATTGAGCATTCCCTTGATGGCCCCTGTAATTAGTTGTTTCGTGTCGATTTTGTCGACATAGCTTTTTTTTACGATTGCCAAGATATTGGTAAATGTCTCCAAACTTTCATATTCCTGCCGGGTAACGGCCGACACGTTTGTTAGCACTTCGCTGCTCAGAATAACCGTCAACCCTAGACACAACAATAATAATACCACGGAGTACCCGTGTCTCTTGAGCAGTCGCATAGTTTATCTCCTCAGTACAGCTTACTATAACATCGCTATAGTATAATAAGTTTCTCCGAATAGCTACCGTTTTTTAAACCAAGGAAGGGGGTCCAAGGGTTTACCTCCCTTGCGAATCTCAAAGTAAAGCCGCGACCCCCTGAGGGAACCGCTGTCACCAACCAACGCAATCGGTTCGCCTTTTTTCACGAGTTCCCCAGTCTTTTTCAGCAGATCGGAGAGATGGGCGTAAATCGAGTAATACCTTTTTCCATGATCAACGATCATCATCCGTCCATAACCTAAGAATCGATCAGCAAAAACGACTTTGCCTCTCTCCACCGCCTTTATTTCCTCCCCCAGGGGAGCCTGGATCTCAATCCCCTTATGGAAGACCTCCGCAGAAAACTCCGGGTGCTTCGCCTTTCCAAATCGCTCCTTCACCGCTCCTCGCACCGGATAGTCTAACTTGCCCTTCATCTTCCTAAACCCGAGGGCAGAAGGCGGCCGCTTGAATCTAACAACCGCCCGTCGGCTCATATCTTCCATCATTTTCTGGAGCTTACGAGATGCCCGTTCCAGCTCCTTAAGGGCGCGCTCGCGAATCTTTTTCTGGCGGTGCAAACTGGATAGTATTATTCTCTTTTTTTCCCTATCCAAACGAATCGACTCCTTGACCTGAACCACCACCCTTCTCTCTCTATTGACACTCTTTCGCTTTCGCACCAATTTTCTCTTAAGGCCCTCTTGACGGTCGGATTCTCTCCGCAAGCCGTTCAGCAGCTCCTTGTCGTAGGCCAACATCAATTCTAAATAACGCTTGCGGCGAACAAGTTCCGCTACTGAAAGGCCTCCATTAAGAAGGATGAAAGGGCTGCCTCCCTTCTGCCATTTGTAAAGCGCGCGGGCGCGTTTTTTCAGAAGGCGCCTCCGAGCTTGAAGAAACGACCTGATCCTTTTTGATTGTGTCTCGCTTTTTTGTAACCCTTTCAGGATAGAATCCAACCGTGAATTTATTTTTTTTAACTGCTTATTCTTTTCGTCTAGTGCTTTTTCAATGTCTTCTAAACGCCCAAGGACCGAGGCTTCTTTGTTCTGCACTTTTGAAATGCCTCGCTTCTCCCGTTCAATCTTTTTCTTGATCCCCTTTAACTCCTTCGCCACCCCCGCCGCCTCACTGTTTGCGCATAGACACGGCAAGGAAAGGGCCAGGAACGCAAAAACGATGGCTTTACTTATCTTCCCCATGTCTTGAGAAACCTTCTAAGAGAGAACAAAGTTCCACCTGCTCCCATGAGCCACCCAAGAAAGAGTAAGAAAGCGATCCCCCCGGAGTCAAGGAAGTGATACTGGCCTTGAGCAGGTAAGATATCGAACGAGGACGCGAGCCGTATGCTCAGGAAGAAAAAAAGTAACCAAAGCAAAAAGAGTGACAGGGAAGCCCCCAGAACGCCTTGAATCATTCCCTCAATAATAAAGGGGGCTTTGATTACCCCTTCCGTAGCGCCAACCAACTGCATAATCTCTATCTCATTCCTGCGGGCCAGAATCGCCAGTTTTACTGTGCTCCCCACAATCAGAAGTGTAGCGATAAAAAGAACCCCACCAAGAATCCATTTGGCCCATTGGACGCTTAGTACCAGGAGGCTCAACTTCTCCATCCATTCTCCAGGATATTCGACTTCACGGACCCCCTTTAATTTGTAAAGTTGATTCGCTAAATCTTCCACTGAAGCGCGCTTCCGGTCAGTTTTTTTTAGAGCAATTTCCAGGGAAGCCGGCAGAATATCCTGGGTCAAACCCTCCAGCATACCAGACTGGGCCTCTAAGGCTTTTTTGAAATCCTTCCAGGCCTCCACTCTTGAGACATAGTGGACACGTTCCACTTCGGGATAGGAACGAATACGTTGTTGCAGGCCTTTAAGGTCTGCGGGAGAAAGGTGATCGTCTAGGTAGGCGAAAATCTGAACTTGATCTCCCCATCCCTTTAGCCAGCCATGAAGATTTTTCTGGAGCAGGAGAAACCCTCCCAAAATAAACAAGGTCATCGCCATAGTCACAGAGGTAAGTATGTGAGTCCAAAACAATTCTCTCATGCTTTTAAAAACGCGCCGGAAGACAAAAGCAACCTGCGAGAGTTTCATGGGCGACCCTTTTCCTCCAGGGGTTTGGACCCGCCCGTCAAATGCCCTCTCTGTAAAGAGACCGCCCTCTGCCCAAACCTTTTGAGCAGGCCGGAATCATGAGTCGCGATCATGATGGTTGTCCCCTTTTCTTGAATTTTCAAAAAAAGCCGCATGGTCTCCTCGGCCACCCCGGCATCAAGGTTCCCCGTGGGTTCATCGGCTAGGACCAGTACCGGGTCATTCACGAGTGCTCGCGCAATGGCTACACGTTGTTGCTCTCCTCCGGAGAGCGTAAGTGGCCTCGCATCGTATTTATCCTTGAGCCCAAGTTCACGCAGCAAATGAAATGCCCGTCTCCGACTTTCCCGCATAGATGTCCCAACCACCTCTGCTGCCAGTGCAACATTTTCCAGTGCGGTCATAGTAGGAAGAAGCCTAAACTCCTGAAATACAAGGCCGAGTTCTTGCCGTAGCCGTGCGATCCCCGGACCGTTCAAACGCGTGATGTTCCGACCGTTGACAACGATCTGACCTCCGGTTGCTTCCTCTTCACGAAAAAGGAGTTTCAAAAGGGTGGTCTTCCCAGCGCCACTCGGCCCGGTTAGAAAAACAAACTCCCCTTTCTCGACCTCTAGATTGATATCCGTAAGGGCGCGATAATTGGGCGGAAAGATCTTAGAAACACGAAAGAGATGAACCATCCAAACTGCCAGCAGGGGCCTCGACAAACTCTTTTATAAAAAACTTGACATCAACGCGAAGTAGTTGTTAAGCTGCCTTGATTTTAGAGAGAATATCTGTACTTATTTATAAGGTATGTTAAACGAACTTACAAGTCATGAGGCGACGGCCGCGCCACTGTTAAATCAGCATTTCAAGAGATTGCGGATCGTCTTGATTAAACCTTCCAAGTACGATGACGATGGATATGTCATCCGCTTCTGGAAGGGCGTTCTTCCGAGCAATACTCTCAACGTGTTGCATGGATTGACGGAGGATGTGATACAACGCGGAGTATTCGGGGATCTCAAGATAGAAGTGGTTACGTTCGACGAGACCAGTGAAAAGGTTCCCATCCAAAAGATTGTTCGCTGGGGTCGTCGTCCTCATACGAAGCTGCTGGTTTGCCTCGTGGGTGTTCAGACGAATCAATTTCCCAGAGCTCTGGATTTGGGAAAACAATTCCGGGCTCATGGCCTCGACGTTATCATGGGTGGATTTCACGTAAGCGGGACCATTTCTATGCTGGGCGAACAGGAACCAGACATCCAAGAGGTTCTCCGAGAATCGATCTCCATCGCATCAGGGGAAGTAGAGGGAAAATGGGAGGGGATACTCTCCGACTGGATTAACGGACAACTTCAACCTCTTTACAGCTATGCCCAGGACCTCCAGAATCTCGTCGACATTCAAGATGCCCCGTTGCCGCGAACCAGCCTGAAAACAATGAAACATTTTGCTCAACCTGCCTTCGGAACCGCTGACACCTCTCGCGGCTGTCCTTTTGCCTGCTCCTTTTGTACGATTATCAATGTCCAGGGCCGCAAGATGCGGGAGCGAAGCCCGGAAGGATTGGCCCGACTTTTTCGGAGGAATTATCTCGACCACGGCATCTCTTTCTATTTTTTCACAGATGACAACTTTGCGCGAAAAAAGCTGTGGCGCGAGACCTTCGAGGCCATCATCGGACTACGGGAAAAAGGCATTAGAGTCTCTTTTATGATGCAGGTGGACCTCGCCCGCAAGCCAAAAGATTTTGTGCGCCTCGCCGCGAAGGCGGGTTGCACCCAGGTATTCATCGGGATGGAGAGCGTTAACCCGGAGAACCTCAAGGCAGAAGGAAAGGCCCAAAATAAGGTTGAAGACTACCAAAACATCATCAAGGAATGGCATGACGCCGGTATTGTTGTTCACACAGGATACATCATCGGCCTGCCGTGGGACACCAAGGAACAATCTCCGAAGGACATCCGCTATCTGATGGATGTCATCCAGCCGGACCAGGCATCGTTTTTTATGCTGACTCCGCTCCCCGGATCCCATGATCACCGGGAGATGAAAAAGCGCGGTGATTGGATGGACCCCGACTTCAATAAACGCGACTCTTTCCATGCTACGATCAAGCACCCCCACATGACGGCAGAAGAATGGACCCAGGCTTACGATGAAGCGTGGAAATCTTTTTACAGCAAAGAAAATATGATCCGAATCCTATCTCGGTGGAATCACAATCCGAAGGTCTATTGGAATCTCATGTCAGTTTACTTCTGGTATAAAAACGCTGCCCTTATTGAGAGAGAACATCCAATGGTTGCCGGATTTTTCCGTTTAAAGGATCGGCGATCCCGCAGGCCCGGTTGTGTTATCGAGCGCCGGACGGTCCATTTCTGGAAACGCACGAAAGATACAGTCCGGCTCTTCATCCTGTGGGCAAAATTCTTCAAGGAGATGGAAGAGGTTTGGCTCCAGACACGTAAGAAGAGCGAAAAGGAAGAGAGATGGCTGCAGGAGATTCAGAGGATTCAGGGGGATATCTGGAAAGCACTGAAGGTCTCCGAGTGGCAAAAGGCTTATGGCAGAGCTAAGGAGACCCTCCCTGCTAAGGCCAAGGCCTTGTTGGATCCTTTTGAAGAGCTGTCGTCAAGGATACTGTTCACCCGAAAAGATCTGAATAAGTTTTTAAGGCAGTGGGCGAGTCTTCAAACGAGAATGCAGGAACTCAGGCTTCATCTGACCCGAGAAGGAGAAGCAACCCGCCTTTGGCTTGATGAGTTATCCCAGATCCATAAGGGTATTCGCGTCGAGAGCAAGATCCGAGAATGGCAAGAGGCCTATTCGCACCTGAGAAACCGTCTCCCCTCAAATTTTCACTTTTTCAGTGTCAAATTCGACCCATTGAACTACCGGGTCTTTTATTCCCGTGAACCGTTGCAGCGATTTTGGACCCATACCCTCGATCATCTCCGGCGCATGCGGTTGTGGAACATTAACCCGGGGAGATTGGTTAGTGCGCTCATTAAAGATTTTCTCCTGACTAGATCCTTTGCCGTTACCTTCAGATCTGCCTCACGAATGGAATAGCTTCGCTGAGCCCGCCTCGTTTAATATCCGCTCTCCGAATTTGTATCGGCTACCGCATTAGCAAGCCCTGTCCTTAAGTAAGGTGGAGTTCTCTTTCTTACCGGGGTGCCGCTACGACATCCACCAAAGCAGGGAGCTTTTTTTCGTTCACGTATTTGAGTGCCCTCTGAATGGCCGGGCGCAGCTCTGACGTTGTCTGAATCGGACCCTCAGCGTGAACGCCAAAGGACTCGGCCATCTTGGCAAAGTTGACCACTGGGTCATCCACATGGGTGCCAATACCGGCGTTCTCTATTGGCCTTTTTCGGAACTTGGCGATCTGAATCCCATGCTCCTCAGAGTTATAAAAGGACTGGTTATTATGCATGACGGTCAGAAGGGGAATTTTGTGATGGGCCGCAGTCCACAGAGAGCTTGCTGTCATCAGTAGGTCCCCGTCTGCTTGAATGTTTACACAGAGTTTCCCGCTTCCAAGAAAAGCGAGGGCTGCGCCGATGGCTGCGCCCATTCCATACCCTAACCCGGCACCACCACTCCCACCCAGATACTGGTTCGGTTGGGTCCAGTCCCAGAGCCTGCGTGCCCAACCATTGGAGGTGCCATTGACCAAGACCCAGTTTTCTTTCTTGATCGCCTCACCAAGCTCTTGGGCGAGAAACGCCGTGGAAATCTCCTTCCGGTCAGCCTGGTCATGGGCCTCTGTCAACCACTTAGTCCGCAGGCTGTCGTGTCTCTCTTTAACCGCATTGAATCGCTTCTCGATGCCTTCTTTCTTTTTTCTATCCTTTTCTATGATCTGCCGGCAGTGCCGAGTAAGCTCCGGCACAGCTACTGAGGTGTCGGCGCAGATCGGAACATCCACGGCCTGCAGAACTTGATAGTCCTCCGCCCAGCTACGGACCAGCATGTCGTTCATCGAGATATGAATGATTTTAAGCGAGGAGTCAGTGATATACTCACAAACGCGGGTGGTTCTATTGACTGTGGTCAGTGATCCATAAAGGTCCAGCACATCGAGGGCCAGGATCACATCCGCCTTTTGGAGAACCTCACGTGTGCCACCCGTCACGTCCAGTGGATGCGTGTTCGGAAAATTGAACCGGTTACCCTTGTCCATAACGGGGATCGCCAATAGTTCCGCCAATTCCATAAGGGAGCTTACTGCTTTAGGATGGCGCCCCATGCAATCAGCAATAATTAAAGGTGATTTCGCCTCCACCAGGATCTCAGCCGCCCGGCGCAAGGCCTCCGGGTTTGCCTGCACCGGCGCCGGCGGAGCAAAGCGCCCTACGTCCGGGATCTCCGCTGACTCCTTGACCCTATCCTCCTGCAGGTCCGCATCGTAATTGATATAAACCGGGGCCATCGGCTCCGTCGTCGCGATCCGGTATCCTCGTATAAATGATTCCGGGACGCATGAGAGACTGAACGGCTGATCGTCCCACTTCACATAATCCCGTATCTGTGTTCCCTGGACCAGCGCCGTGTGGATCCAATCGATCCGCGGGCGTCGGCGCGTGTTGTCCATCGGCCCCGTACCACCCAGCACAATGACCGGCACCCGGTCGCACCAGGCGTTAAAGATCGCCATGCTGGCGTGCTGCAGTCCGACAATGTTATGGGCGATAGCAATCATGGGTCTTCCCTTGGCCTTTGCGTAACCATGTGCGAGCGCCACGGAGATCTCCTCATGACAGCAGAAGATAACCTCAGGCCGGTAGTTGCCCCCATAGTTGACAATAGAGTCATGTATACCGCGAAAGGTCGCCCCGGGATTGAAGGCTGCATACTCGATATCGAAGGCCTTCATTAGATCTACGATCACGTCGGAGCCGAACTCTGCCTGTTTCTTTTCTACTCTTGACACTGCTTTTGCCATTATAGCTCCCTCTTTTCTTTGGTGAGTTTTTTCTAACCGTGTTCCTACCTACGCCTTAAAAGTCTCTTTTTTTCATTTAAAAGGCCCCTCTCAAAAAGGAGTTCTACTGTTCCCCGTAGTGTCCCCTCTCTGACTCCGATCTCCGAGGCCCGCCCTACATTCAGAGCGGCTATGCTCTGCAAAATTTTCCGAACAGCAGGCGCCATAACCGCTGTTAACCCATGGTGACGGAACATCCGGCTAAGCTCGCTCATCTCTTCCGCCCTTCTACCTGCGTGAACCGGCAAGGAAGCAATACTTCGCCCCACCTTATCCACCAACCCCGGAAAGCTCTCATCATAACGCTGTAATATTTCATCCAATAAACCAAATTTTCTTGCCCCAACCAGGAGCTCTACCAACAGTCCCTGGAGCCCTTTGGTCAAACCTGCGTAGACGATTTTAAAGGCGGAGGCCTGACCTATCTGTGGACCAAGGACTTTAATGGAGAAACCAAATTGTTCCAGTGCCGTCATTTGCTCCGCTTGAGGCCCGGAAATATAGAGGACGGCGCCTTGAGCAAGCTTTATCGCAGAACCAATGATACAACCATCAATAAAACTCGTATGAGTCGGGGACAACGCTTGATCGATGGCTTTAGCGGTCATGGGAGAAATCGCGTTGGCATCGAGGTACAGGAGGTTTTTTTTCTCCACCCTCACCAGAGTCCTGGCTACTTTGGAAGCCACTCGCTCTGCCGAAGACGGATTGAGAAGGGAAACGATAAGGTCCGATTCCTCTACGAGGCGCAGCCAGGAGGGAACGAGCCGTACACCGGCGTTTTCTGCACGCTTCCGGGTCACCTCGCTTCTTCCCTTCGCATAGGTCAGCACGTCCACTCCGTGACTTCCTAGAAGGCGGGCCCAGTGGTAGCCCATTTCACCTATGCTGAGAATACCTACATGTTGAATAGCCACTTCATCCTCCGGCGACTGAGGTCTCTCAAGATTGACCGTTGACTGCATCAATCAACTGTCTCAAGCGACCCAAGTCCTTTCTGTTAAAAGGGATCAAAAGGCGGTGGAGATCAAGAGTGTCAGGATCATCTGATTCGTCCGGCAGAGGTTCCGTGATTCTGACTTCCTCCCCTGTCAATATATCCCGGAAATCCTTATTCAGCTTATCTATCAATGCCTTCGTGGGGGGATGAACCATACGCAGGACAAGATCCTGTTTGACGAAGCGATAAGAGTGGTAGTTACGGTAGAAGCGTTTGATTTCTTGAATCACCAGGTCAATATTTTCAACGATCGTAAAAAAACTTAAATCCTGCTCCGATATATATTCATGATGCAGCAGCTCCCGCCGGACAAAGCTTTCCCATTCCTTCCAATAGCCCCCGTTCGGCAGATCGACCAGGATGATCGGAACGATCTGGCTCTTCCCTGTCTGTGCCAAAGTGAGGGCCTCGAGAATCTCGTCATGAGTGCCGAACCCTCCCGGAAAAAAGACGACGGCGTCCGCTTCCTTGACAAAGAGTAACTTGCGGGTGAAGAAAAAATGGAAGGTAATAAGCTTCCGGTCGTCACGGATAAATCGATTCGCTTTCTGTGCGAAGGGTAGTCGGATATTAACCCCAAAACTCTGCTCTCTGCCTGCTCCTTCATGGCCCGCTTGCATAATACCCTCACCTGCACCTGTAATGACCATAAACCCTTCGTCGGCAAGTCGACGTCCGAGTCCTACCGCCATCTGATAATGGGGGTCTCCTTCCGGGACCCTTGTGGACCCGAAGATGCTTACCTTACGAACCGAACGGTAGCGGGCGAAGATCTTAAATGCGTAACGGAGCTCCTTAAGTGCCCGATTGAGAATTTTTAAATCCCCGCGATTGGCTTCATCCCCCACCAGCTTAAGAATAGTATGAGCCATTTCCGTGATGAGGTCTTCATTGGAATAACCATGGCTGCTCCCAAGCCGCTCAAGGATCTCATGTTTAAGCGAAGCTAGAGCCACCTCTTCCCGTTTTATTTCCTCGACCACACTTTTCTAATGACATATCAGCGCCCGGAATTAAAGTGACTCAGGATAAAATAGCCTGCCAAAACTTCGCCGTTCGGGTTGGTCAGGAAGAACTGCGAGCATCAGAGATCTGAGGAATAGATTAACGAAGGCATGTGGATATTTTTTAGGAACGTCCACCCGGCTTGTGTAACAATGGAACCAAACTTACCGGATTGGCAAGTGTTAAAGGAACTGGTGCCCGGAGCCGGAATTGAACCGGCAAGGACCTTTCGGTCCGCGGGATTTTAAGTCCCGTGTGTCTACCAAATTCCACCATCCGGGCACAGGAGACAGTCCAAGATATTTATCCGGCCACTAAGTTCGCTCCTCAGCAAACGGCTCCCCTGCGTCAAAAGAAATTCCCTGGCCCTTGGTTGGTCAGGTTACCATATTGGCAATACCTCGCCAAGGGCTCGTATTGCGCCGTGTATAATCTAACCCAAGGAGCATTCGTTGCGCCATTTATG
>JBHHYU010000066.1:0-17450 GCA_046757725.1 Binatia bacterium | reverse complement strand
TCTCTCGTATTGCGCGGCCAAACGCTGCAACGAAGAACAGTTAGTCCATTGACTCAGGCCGAGAAGGAAAGCTCCCACCGGTTTCCATCGGGGTCTAGGACGTTGAGGGAATAGCTTTTTCCGTCGGCGTGGTCACGGGTTTTCTCGATCTGGGTCCCTGTTCGGTTCAGTTCTTTGATTGCCTTTTCCTTTTCTTGCCAGGGAATATTGAGTGTGTGGTGGGGATCGACCGGGCGTGGCCCCCTGCAGCTATCAAAAAGGTGAACCTGGAAGTTGCCGAGTTGCACGTCAACTTCCTTGATACGACCACTCTTAAACTCATCCTCCGCAGGATCGATCCTCCTGACAACCCTGCCACCCAGAACCTGGGTATAAAATTGTTCGGCTTTGCTCAGGTCTTTTGCGCTCATGGCAAAAGTCCTGAGGCTTTTAATTTGGAACATAGTTCACCTCCGGAATAGAGTAACCCACTACCCTTAACAGATAGGGCTCAAGGAACGTTCGCTCAAGGTGCCTCAGCTATTTCGTATTCCTGATCATAACTCGTGTTGGTGGGAACGGATGCCCCCAAACGCGAGCACAAATACAAAGAACGAGGACTAGGTCTCGCTGGTGTTTTCCGTAAACAGCTCCTCCACAGTGAGCGGTCGCGCGAGCATCCCTTGTTCCTGAGCAAAGTGAATCATCGTCTGCACATCATGACGGTTTTCCCGTAGTCCCTGGCAAAAGGGGTCTTTCCCAAAGAACTTCCGTTCTTCCTCAAAGTAGGACCTCCCCCAGGCAAAGCTCAAGCGGTGAGGCTGCTGCATAAATTCTCTGTAAACTCGCTGTGTTTCGTTAAAGGCCTGGAATAGGCTGGTCGCAACCCACGGATCCCGGTCCAGGATATCCTTTTTGATAACGATCGGGTGCATGATAGGGAAGATGCGGGTCTTTTTGTAATAAGCTCTTTCTTCTTTTTCAAAGTTCGAAAAAAGTCGTTCGATGTTGGTTTTCCCTCGCACCCATATGTCGGGTAGATCGGGCTCCACCTCCGCATCTATCTCGCCGGCAACAAGTAGCTCTTCTAGTTTTCTCCGGCCTTCAACCCGCTCAATCTTAATGGTTCTGGGGAGCTTGGATCCAACCGGTTCCTTGTTAACGACGACCCAGGTAACATCAGAGACGGGCAGATCGTAATCATGCATGAACATTCCCTTGACCACGAGTGCGAGGGTGTTCTCGTAGGTCCTGAGTCCGATCCTCCGACCCTTCAGGTCAGACGGCTTTTTAAAGCCCGATCCTGCCCGGATAAAGCAGAACTTGTGGCCGAACATGCGCCGCGGGAAAAAGGGGATTGCCCGAAGCCAATCGATATCCTGAGACCGAGCCACAAGATAAGATGACATGGAAAACTCACAGGCATCGTATTCGCCATAATGAAACATGCGCTGGTGGCGTACACCGCTCTGGACTGTGATGAGGTTCAGATCGATGCCCTCCGCTTGAACCTTCCCCTCACGCAGCGGTTCTAGGTAATCGTAACAGTCACAGGCAACGGTTAATCGAAGTTTGGCCATAACGCACCTCTTCTTTGTTTTTTATAGCATTTTTATTACCAAATTATCTCTTTTTCCACTACCAGGAGACTCCTTCGGGGGGGTTCCTCTACCAAGGCGCTCATTTGCCGTCATAATAGTTGCCCACCAACTTAAAAAACAGTCAGGAGTATTCCACCGAGGCAAATCGATGTTGCGCCAAGGGCTACCTTAACGGTGACCTGCTCATAGGCTCGTAAAAACACGGCAGTTAACATAACTATCCACAAAGGCACCGTTGCAATCAACGGTGAGACAACGACAACGGACCCCATTTTCAACGCCGCCACGTTTCCGCCGATACCAACGCTGCTGAATAAACCCCCGAGGCCAAACCACAAGAGAGCAGAACGATCGATCACCACTTCTTTGTATGTTCCGGAAATCGCCAAGTAAACGAGCAAACCCATCATGGCCCCGGTCATTACCGCTGTGGTCGCTACGGGGACAGAGGGGATCAAACTAAGAGCAAACTTACGCATAGGGCTGCCAATTCCGCCTAGCATCGCAGCCCCCAGAGGCAAGAGAAGGTAGACCCTGCGAAAGCCATGAACCTTGCCCGATTCCCGCATTCCGATCAGGATCGCCCCTAGAACAATAAAGAATGTGCCGGAGGCGATAGATAGGGTCCATCTTTCACCTAATACAGCGATAGCAAGAAGACTTGCGAAGAGAGGTGTCGTGTTGCGCAGAGGTGAGGCCCTTGAGATTCCCAGCCGAGTTGCCGAACTGTAGAGAAGGATTTGGGTCGCCAGAGGTGAAAAGGTCCCGCTAACCATAAACAACAGGACGGCTGTGTATGAGAAATCGTTTTTCGGGATGGAGGGTCCAAGAGTCAACCAAACAAACGTAGTCATAGTGATAATAGAGATCGTAACAGCAGTCATAGGGGGAGCATGGCTTAAACCCCGACGGACACAGATCTGACTCGCCGCGAAAGCGATAGCCGCACCGATTGCCGTTAGGATGACCAACACGTTGTTATGGCTAAAAGTTCCGAATATTAGGTCAGTTGCGGCGAACGAGTTACCGAAATTCCATTATCAGATAACGAGGGACACGTAAGGACGAATGAGCCCATAAAATGAGATCTTCTTTCACCAGGTAGAGGGGAGCCGGTACCACCCGTCCCAGGATTATACCTATCACGCCGCAGATCGTATAACCAGCGTGACGGCAGCCAAACATGGGGGGTCAAAATCCGCTATTAGCTCTTTATTTCATTTTTGTACTCTGCTATTTTTCGCCGCAGGGCGCGTTCTCTTCGCACCGAATACCGTGGCGCGTGCTATCACGTTATGAACCTGGAGCTTTACCGTCCAAGGGTCTTTGTTAACCACAAAGAGAAAAATAACGTGCACGATCTATAGGAGTTTATATGGAGACCGTAAGAGTAGCTGTTGCCCAAGCGGCGCCTGTTTTGTTCGCCACTATGCGAGATCGGATATATTCCGGCTACATGTGAATAGTGAGCCACATTTGCCCGTAACTTATGTGACTAATAAAAATGCATAGCAGCTCAGCATGAATCTCCCAGAATTTCCTTGCCAACCGATGATTATCGCAATAAGATCGCCCCAATATCCATGGCACGGCAAGGGTGACCGGCGTGAGGCCTGTAGTTACTGACCAGTGTCCTCAATAGTGAGGACGGAAGCGAAGGTAGATACAATTTCTAGGTGTCGGAGTCTCGAAAACAAATCCAATAGTTAATATTAGAAAGGGGGGTCAAACTAATGGTGCGCAACTATTTGCTGGCAGTTTTCTCTGTGGTTTTTGCTTTGGGTGGGGTGCCGCATCGTGCCAATGCGATTAAACTTCCCTGCCGGGCGGTGAAACTTATTGTTCCTTGGAAGGCAGGAGGGGGTACTGACGTTATCTTTCGCGTAGTTGCCAGGACAGCGGAAAAACGCCTTGGCAAAGACATCATTGTCCAGAACATCAGCGGCCAGGGCGGTAACAAAGGGGCTAAGGTAGCTAAGTCCTCGCGACCAGACGGTTGCACGTTGTTCGCAGGCCATGACTCCATGCAGACCTCCTATGTGCAGGCCCGGGTGGACTTCAGCTACTTCGCCTTCGAGCCTATCTCGCTACTGACCCATACACCTTCCCTCTTGGGTGCCCATCCGGGGGTACCCTGGAACAGCGCAAAAGAGCTAATTGCAGACATGAAAAAGAATCCCGGAAAAAAGGTTCTCTTTGGTGCAACACTGGGCTCGACGAGCCACTTTTTCCCTGTTTTGATCGAGGCCAAAACAGGAGTGAAGTTTAAATACGTGGGTTATGAAGGCACGCGCAATCGCATGACCGCACTTCTCGGAAAACACATTCAGCTTGGCGAGATTAACATCACTGCCGGCAAAAAGTACATCAGTGCGGGTACATTGAAGTCTCTAGGTATCGCCTCGGCCAAGCGCGACTCACGGCTCCCGAAGATCCCCACGCTCAGGGAACAGGGTATTAATGTGGTTTTTGGCGTCAACCGCGGAGTTTTCGCTCCTAAAGGCACACCGGAAAAGATTCTCGCAGCATTTGAGAAAGCCTTTAGGAAGACTATGAAAGACCCAGCCGTACAGAAGGACCTCCGGGCAAAGGGAACCATCATCCAGTACAAAGGCCGGAAGGCGTATATTTCCTATTTGAAGGATAACGTGAAGATAATCACGACGGCTGCTAAGCGCGTCGGCCTTTATATGCGGAAAAATTAAAAAGCAGGAAAAAAAACCGGTGCGGCGGCCCGAGGGACTGCCCCCCGTTGTTGATGGCAGGCGGTCATTCGTCCTGTCATTCGATGAGGGCTGTAAATGCATCTGCGATCGGACACCATTATCGGCGGTATCCTACTGGTTTTGCTCATAGCGTTCTTCGTGACTACCTTTTTCCTTCCCAGAGCGCCCTATGGCACCATGGGCCCCGCCCTTTTTCCGCGTGTACTCTTGTTTGCCTTGTTTCCTTTGTCTGCAGGACTTTTTTTGAAGGGACTGATGCAAGACCTTCGGCAGCCTAGGCCGAAGAGTCGCCCTTTTGCCGATTGGTTTCATGACTACCGAAATGTGCTAGCCAGCTATGTGCTCTTTTTTCTGTTCGCCTGGGCACTGCCCTACGCGGGATACTTGATCACCAGCTTTGTGTTCCTTTTGGGTATGCAGGTGTTGTTGGGGCCAAAGAGTTGGAGGAAGGTTCCCCAGTATCTGGCCATCGCCGTCGGAGTACTGGCCATTCTGTTTATTTTATTTAGGTGGCTGTTGCTCGTGCTTTTGCCCGAAGGGGAGATCTTTTGATCGGGTACTTTTTCACTTAAGGGTTCGTTCTATGCTCATGGCAAACGTGGCGGCCGCCTTCGGCAATGTTTTCACGCCAGGCACCCTTGCCTTAATCGCGGCAGGCACGCTTGCGGGCATCGTAGCAGGGGCAATACCAGGCTTTACGATAGCGATGGCCGTGATCTTGACGCTACCATTCACCTTCGGGATGACGCCCCTGCAAGGCTCGGCAACTATGATGGGTGTCTTCGTGGGAGGTTACTCGGGTGGGCTGATCTCAGGAACGCTACTGGGAATTCCGGGTACGCCCTCCTCGGTTGCGACCACTTTTGACGGCTATCCCATGTCCCGGACGGGAAGGCCCGGCTTCGCGCTAGGGGTGGGGATCTGGGCCTCCTTTTTTGGTGGCCTCATCGGGGCAGTACTCTTAACCCTCTTCGCACCGCCGATCGCCCTTTTTGGACTCCAATTTGGTCCCTGGGAGTTTTTCTCTCTCATCGCGTTCGCCCTGACGATCATCGCGAGCCTCGCGGGAGAATCCTTACTCAAGGGTGGAATTTCAGGCCTCTTAGGCCTTTTACTTGCCACGGTGGGCGACGATGACATTACCGGGATCTCGCGCTTTGATTTTGGCATCGAAGCCCTAAAACAGGGATTTGATTTCCTGCCGGTACTCATCGGCCTCTTCGCTTTCGCCCAGCTTATGTCCGACGTCGAAGGCGGCGAGCGTGCCCAGGAGTCCCTTGTAAATGTAAAGGGGAGCAACATCGCGGTCGAACACTGGAATGCGATAAAGACGATCTTACACCAACCCATTAACTTGATCCGCTCGGCCTGTATTGGTGTGTTTGTGGGGGCTCTTCCCGCTGCGGGCGGAAGTATCTCGAACATTTTGAGCTACGATCAGGCTAAAAAGGCATCGAAATATCCGGAGAAATTTGGCACCGGTATCCCTGACGGCATCATCGCTGCGGAGGCGGCCAACAACGGAACAGCGGGCGGTGCCCTCATCACCATGATCGCCCTTGGTATCCCTGGCGATATCACGGTGGCGGTGATGCTGGGCGCCCTGTTGATCCACAATGTGATCCCCAGCCCGACTTTCATTACTGAAGAGCCTGTGCTTGTCTACGGAATTTTCGTTGCCTTCTTCACGGCCCACTTCGTCATGATCGCGCTGCAGGCATTCGGAATGCGGGTCTTCTTGCGGGTAACGCGGCTTCCCAAATACATCCTCGCCTCAACCGTTCTAATCTTTTGCGCAACGGGTGTGTTTGCGCTCCACAATGTTACCTTCGACATCTGGACACTATTCTGGTTTGGTATCCTGGGTTACTTGATGCGAAAGTTTGGTTTCCCGCTCGCACCCATGATCCTGGGCGTTATCCTGGGCGATATTGCCGAGGTCAACCTGAATCGAGCCTATATGAGCGATCCCAATCCGCTGCTCTTCTTCACCCGGCCGATTTCACTGTTTTTCGTCATCTTGGCCGTCATTTCCCTACTTTTCCCTTTCTGGCAGCAGTACCGCCATACACGCTGGGCGCGTTTCTACCTTCCCGTTAGCCTCATCGCCATTTCGCTCCCTTTCTGGCTTTCACCTGGTGAGGCCCGATTGGTCGCATTGGCCTTCCTCTTAGGGGGCGCGTATTTCCTTTATCACAGCATGCACAAGGAGACTGCGGGGCTGTAATTGGATAGGGGGAGGGAAAAAGGACCTATATGGATAAGTTACTAACCAAGCGGGTTAAAAGAAAAAACAATTTAAAGAGAGTGATATATTTCTTTACCGGAGCCTTCTCTTGGGTGACTCTCAAATGGGCTATCAGGAGAGGACCGTTGAAGGACGGTGATACGGTGATTGGAGGAAGAACGCTGTGAGGCATCGCATTGCGGTGATCCCGGGTGACGGGATCGGTAAGGAGGTGGTGCCCGAAGGTATTCGTGTGCTTGAGGCTGTTGGGCGCCGTTTCGATTTTGGCTTTGAGTGGGCGAGTCTAGACTGGAGCTGTGAGATCTATGCAAAGACCGGTCGCATGATGCCTGAGGATGGACTCGATCAACTTAGGCGCTTCGATGCGATCTACCTCGGCGCGGTCGGTTTTCCCGGTGTGCCCGACCATGTCTCGCTGTGGGGATTACTTATTCCGATCCGGCGCACTTTCCGCCAGTACATTAACCTGCGGCCGGTGCGATTATTAAAGGGAGTGCAATCCCCGCTCGCCGGGCGCAAATCCCCGGACATAGACCTCGTAATCGTGCGTGAGAACAACGAAGGAGAGTATTCTGCAATCGGTGGTCGGCTGTATCATGGGAGCGCCGAGGAATTGGTGGTCCAGCAATCGGTGTTTACGCGGCAGGGTTGCGACCGCGTTATGCGTTACGCGTTTGAACTCGCCATGCGTCGGCCGGAACATCATCTCACCTCAGCAACGAAGTCAAACGGTATCATTCACAGCATGCCATTCTGGGACGAGCGATTCGCTACGATGGCCGGGAATTACCCCGAGATCAGGACGGACCAGTACCACATCGACATTTTAGCCGCTCACTTTGTCCAGCATCCCGATTGGTTCGATGTCATCGTAGCCAGTAATCTGTTTGGTGATATCCTTTCCGATCTCGGGCCGGCGATCGCCGGGTCGATTGGGACGGCACCCGGTGCGAACATCAACCCGGAAAAAGACTACCCCTCGATGTTCGAGCCCGTGCATGGCTCGGCGCCGGACATCGCTGGGAAAGGCATCGCTAACCCGATCGGACAGATCTGGTCGGGTGCGCTGATGCTTGATCACCTCGGATATCCGGAGGCCGCCCAGGCAGTCGTAGCCGCTATCGAGAACGTCGTGGCAGAGGGCAGAATCCTTACACCCGACCTAGGAGGTAAGGCTACGACTACCGAGGTAGCCGCAGCGATCGCCGGCAAGACGATGTCGGACTAATGATGTTCCAGCTTTTCGTAAACAACTAAGTCTGTTGACTCATTTGGTGTGGTAAAAAATTTCGGGAGGTAAGATGCCCAAGATTAAACACATTGCGATTAGGACAAAGAATGTCGAGCAAACCGCCGCTTTTTATAAGGAAGTTTTTGAACTCAAGCAGGTGGGTATAGGCCACAGTGGGGTTTATCTCTCCGACGGTCATATCAACCTGGCCATCTTGAACGTGAAAGAGGGGGCTATAGGTAGGAAGGGTCTCGACCATCTTGGCTTTAAAGTGGAGGATATAAATAAAACTATGGAGAGAGTAACGCGACTAGGAGGCAAGTCGCTTATTGAAAACTTGAATGTCAATCCGACCGATCCTTCTAACCCCCAGTCCTATTTTGAGATGAAGTGTGCCGGACCCGATGGCCAGGAGATCGATATTTCCACTGTCGGTTGGGCTGGTAATGAGTAGTCTGCGCTAAACTTAGGACCAGCAGACCCGAAATGCCCTTATTTACTCCCGGTACCATCTTACGGAAAAGGTTCAGGGAAGTGACAAGAACCTGGAACGCTCGCCGACTAGATTTGAAGTCGCAAGCCAACTGAAGGGGGTCCATGGCATCAAGACGGAGAACTTTAAGTACCTAAAGCCCGTGACGGGTACGTCGCCGAAGCTCTCCATTGCCTCCCCTCCGTGCTCTATTTCCGCGCCTATTCCCGCCTAATCAGGTTTGCTCGGTTGGTATACGGCAAAGAGACTTTCAAATGAGTCAAAATTCGCTAGGGTACGAAGCGAGGCGAAGGTCGGAAATATGACAGGTAAACTACCTCGCCCGCTAAGCTCTAGAGCGCGATCCGGTGTGATCCACAGGCTATGGGTCACTTCCTCGGAACTGGCAAATGGATTCTGATCCTGCGGCAACGGGGCAAGGTAGAAGCGGGTGTCAAAGCGTGTGGGAAACTCTTCCGGGGTCCGCCAGTGGGAAAAATAATGGAGTCGAGCCAGGTCACAGAAAATTTTCTCCGATTCCAGGATCTCCCGAAACTCCATCGATCCCTTCATCGTGGTTCTCCGCTTCCCAGCGAGACGCTCGCGTATGACCGCCATATCAACGGGCTTCCCTACAGCATTAACACAGAAGAGGATCCCGACCTCTTCGAAAAGCTCCCTGATCGCGGCCACCCAGTGACCGAGGGCAACGTTAGGGCTCAGATGCATGCCGAGAGTTTTCTGCGCCGCCTTTTTCGTGACGCCGCGGCAACATCTCAAGGTACCCTCTGAGCAGTCCTCCTTTTTTACGCTGCCGCCAGGAAAGACGTACATCCCGCCGAGGAAATGCATCTCGGCAGGACGACGCGTGAGGAAGAGTTCAAACTGGCCATGGGCATTTGGACGGACAAGGATAACGGTTGAAGCTTTCTTCGGCTGAGTTGCTTGCCTCATGAGACTTCCACGAGCATCGGACCTTTAAAGTCCTCCTGACATGGCGGGCCTGCGGCGTGATAAATATAAAAGCGCCGTTCGTTCCCGGCATATAAAAACATGCTAGAGGAAACCGTTCCGTAGGATGGGGTGTGCACACAGAGGGAATGTTTTCGGTCATTGGAATCCACGGCCAGAGTGTGGTCACCTAAAACCGCCTGAAGCGTTCGGACCCACGCCCGATGGTTACCCCTGTCCCGTTCTAGGCTGGCTTTAGCCTGCGAAAAGAGGACATAGGCGCGCTCCATCTTTTCTGAGCGAGGATCGTAGACGGAGGTATTGCTAAGGACATGAAGTCCTCTTTGTAATTCGATCCACAGTATCCTTCTGCCTTTGTTGTAGGCAATAAAGCCCTGTTCTGCATTCACATAGAGGAGGTTAAAGGGGCGATACTCCGTGCCCGCCTGTTTTCCAAGCAAATGACAAACCTCAGACGTGTCTCTGGCTACAAGAATATCCAAACAGAGTAAGCCCCTTGACCTTACGGAAGCAGGCTCTGCTCCTGTGCCCGACCTCTGATTTAAGATACCGGCCAAAAGGCCATACTGATTGCTCCCCAGCCAAGTTCCCCCGGCTCGCAGGTCCTTTCCCCCGAAGATGAAGGGGTCGTGGTTCAGCACCTCCGGAGGATCCGATGGGCGATTAAAATATTCATCCCGATTCGCCGCGACAATTAGAGGATAATCGTCAAACTCCTGGAAGTAGAGCGCCAACGTGCACATATGCATCGTTTACCGGAAGAGAATTTATTCCGCAATAGAAGATGACGCTTCAGGGCTGTTTCAGCGCGTTGTCCATCCGGAATTTTTATGCTAGCCTCGGTGTATTTAGAGAGGTATCCATGTTTCAATCAGTAGATGATGTTGCCAAACGATTAGCGGGACAAAAATATATCTGTGACAGAAACATAGCCACGGTGGTCTACCTTGCCGCTGCGATGCGTAAGCCGATCCTGGTAGAGGGCCCCGCAGGAGTTGGAAAGACAGAGTTGGGAAAAGTGTTGGCCGGTTCTCTGGGTGTCGAGCTTATCCGTCTTCAGTGTTATGAGGGTTTGGACGAGGCGAAGGCCCTTTATGAGTGGGAATACGCCAAGCAGCTTCTCTACACGCAGATCCTTAAAGACAAGATCGGGGAGATGATAGACGGATCTCAAAGCCTTCAGCAGGCGGTGGATCGTATCGCAGATGAAGAAAACGCTTTTTTTTCTGAACGGTTTCTCCTACCCCGCCCTCTTCTCCGCGCCATTGTATCTCAGGATCCGACGGTTCTTCTCATCGACGAAGTTGATAAATCCGATACGGAATTTGAGGCATACCTCCTAGAAGTGTTGAGTGATTTTCAGGTCAGTGTGCCAGAGCTTGGAACATTGAAGGCTAAACATCTCCCTCTGGTTGTGCTCACCAGTAACAACAGCCGGGAGCTGTCCGATGCTCTGAGGCGTCGATGCCTTCATCTCTATATAGATTTTCCTGATCCTCAAAAGGAGATCGAGATCGTCAAGCTCAAGGTTCCCGGAGTAGGGGAGAAACTGATGGAAGACGTGGTCCTGTTGCTTCAACGTTTGCGCAGGCTCGATCTTAAGAAGAAGCCGAGTGTCAGTGAGTCCCTCGACTGGGTCAAAGCACTTACCCTTCTCAATATCCGACGCCTGGATGATCAACTGGTGGAAGAGACCCTATCAACGCTCATGAAGTATGAAGCGGATATCCGCAAGGCTCAGGAAGAGAAGAGGGCATATCTCGCCGAGCGTGAAGCGAGCTTCCATACTGCCACTGCTGCGAACGATAAAGACCTTTTGAATTGACCCGTCGGATTTTCGCGGCACAATATGGAAGATCAGATAATCAGATTCTCCAATATGTTGCGGCAGCATGGTTTGCGGCTGTCTGTGTCGGAAAATATGGATGCTGTTCGGGCATTGGAGCTGCTCGGAATAGAAGACCTTCCTCTGTTCAGAAACGGCCTTCGCTCTGTGCTCGTCAAGCAAACCAGAGATGTCAAGACGTTCGATGAACTTTTTGACCTCTATTTTCTCGGAATAGGGACCACTCTTCGAGAATCGCAACAAGAATTGATGAACCTCATGGGAATGACCCCCCAGGAGTTCCAGGATTTGCTGGACGAGATCGAGGCTCTCCTCAAAGAATCGACCTGCAACATGTCTCCGCTCGCTCGCGCTATTCTTTCCGGTGACCGGGTCCAGGTAGAGCGGCTCATCCGACAACTAACCGAGCAGGAACTAGGGCAAAACCCGGATACAATCTCGATGATGGCTCTTGCGAGATTAACGGGTCATTATCGACTTCACAGCGTAGAAGCGGAACTTAAGGGCTTTCGGGACATGCTGTTTGAGTTGAGAGCAAAGGATGGAACGCTGGAGCAGATTATAAAATACGTGGATCATCGTCTTCAGCACTTCAGCCAAATACTTCGAGACCTCATCCATCGGGAACTCCAGAGGAACGGAGCAGCATCTACGGAACGTGGCCGGCCGGAAGATCTTTTACAGAAGAGCTTTGCCTATTACACAGAAGAAGACATTCTGAGAATGAATGAGGCTGTTTCCAGACTGGCCCAACTTTTCAAGAATCGTCTTTCTGTGAGACGCAAAAGAACCCGTAGCGGTCGATTTAATGTCAAACAAACGCTACGCAAGAATATCAGGTACAACGGCGTACCGTTCCAGATCCAACTCGATCGAAGGAAGAAAAACAAACCTCAAATCATGCTGCTCTGCGACATCTCCGATTCCGTCCTGAATACCGCTCGTTTCATGCTGCAGTTCGTTTATTCTGTGCAGGAGCTCTCCAGCAAGGTACGGAGTTTTGTCTTTGTGAGTGACCTGGAAGAGGTAACGCAACTCTTTGAAGAAAACGGGATTCACCTGGCCGTGGATAAGGCGGTCAAAGGTGACGTTATCGATGTCTACGCCCACTCTAATTTCGGACATGCCTTCGAGCTCTTTCACCGCAACTACCTCTCTGCCGTGACATGTAAGACAAGCGTCCTGATCATCGGAGATGGCAGAAACAATTATAATCGCCCCAATGAGGCGGCGCTAAGCGAGATCCAGCAGAAAGCGAAACGTGTTATCTGGCTGAATCCTGAAAGTCGCTTAACATGGGGAGTGGGTGATAGTGAGATGCTTCGATACCGGACTTACTGCGACTCCGTGGAAGAATGCCGGAATATCAATCAGCTTTATAAAGTCATTGATAGGATTGTACCATGAAGAGGCTCTATATTCAGACTTACGGCTGCCAGATGAATCAGTACGACTCCGATCGTATCCTGCAGATCATGCGACGGATGGATTATACGTCGGCCGATAATGCCGAAGAAGCTGACTTAATCCTATTAAATACATGCAGTGTCCGAAATAAGGCGGAGCAAAAAGTTTATAGCGCTCTAGGCCGCTGGCGTGAATTAAAGCAAAAGAAAAGTGGATTGATCATCGGGGTTGGTGGATGCGTTGCACAACAAGAGGGGAAGGCGCTTCTACGGCGTATTCCTTTTTTGGACCTTGTCTTCGGGACCCATAACATTCATAAGCTTCCCCAGATGGTACAAGCAGTTCAATTGCGGGAGAGTCGTCCGGTTGAGACTGCTTTTTACCGCGATCCTGCTTATATGGATCAACCGGAAGGAAGAACCGAAGTTCAAGGGACTAAAGCCTATATCACAATTATGCAGGGCTGCAACAAGGTATGCAGTTTCTGCATTGTGCCCTACGTGCGCGGCCGGGAGATCAGCCGTCCAAGTGGAAATATTATCGGTGAGGTTGGACACCTAGCCGAAGAGGGCATAAAAGAGGTGATGCTTTTGGGACAGAACGTTAACTCTTACGGAAAGACCCGTCCCGGCGAATTGACGTTTGCACAACTGTTAACTAAGATTAACGACATTGAGGGTCTGGAAAGGATTCGATTTACCACCTCCCATCCGGAAGATCTTTCTTTGGAGTTGATCGATGCCTACGAGCGCCTGGACAAGCTCTGTGAACATCTCCATTTGCCTGTACAGACAGGATCTGATAGCGTGCTCAAAAGAATGCGGAGAGGGTATACTCGTAACGATTATATGAACCGGATCCGGCGCCTGCGTCGACGATGTCCCGGCGTAGCGTTGACTACCGATATCATTGTGGGTTTTCCTGGTGAAACAGCCCAGGAGTTCGAACAGACACTGGATATTCTCCAAGAAGTAGAGTATGATGAGATCTTCGCGTTCACGTATTCGCCAAGACCGCACACTTTGGCAGCTAAACTATATCCTAACGCCATACCGGATGCGGTAAAAAAGAGCCGGCTTGCGCAAGTTCTGAGCCTTCAGAATAAAATCTCTTTCCGGAAGAACGAAGAAGAACGAGGGTCCGTAAAAGAAGTCTTGTTGGAAGGACCGTCCAAACAGGGGGGAGGACAAATCATGGGGAGGACAAGAACCAACAAGGTCATAAACCTCAATGGGGAGGTGCACTTGTCTGGGACCATGGCCCGAGTCCGGATCATAAGCGCTACCGCCAACTCACTTTACGGGGAACTCGTTAGTACAAACCCAGACTCTGTTCCGGTTGAAGCAAGGGGGATAGCATGACCAGAAAACAGGATTCCATTCAGATGTCTGTGGGTGGCCTCACTCTAGACCCAGTTAGCAAAACTCCGATTGTGATACTCAAAGACACGGATAACAAGTTGAATCTTCCCATCTGGATCGGTCTCTTGGAAGCCACGGCAATGGCAACGGAGCTGGAAGGCATAAATATGGCCCGGCCAATGACTCATGACCTCCTTAAGAATGTTCTGTCCGAGACTGGAGCTTCGGTCGACTCGGTTGAAATTACCGAACTAAAAGAGAATACCTACTATGCGCTTATCCATCTCAAGGTTACGGGGCGCGATTTGGCAATAGACTCACGTCCCAGTGATGCCATTGCCTTGGCACTTAGGACAAAAAGCCCGATCTACGTTGCCAAGAGTGTGCTGGAGGCTTCTAGTATCTTACAGCAAACAGACGAGGGAAAAGAAGCCCGAGTCGCTAATGTCTCCAATGTTTCAAAAGAGAAATGGGGAGAGATCTTAGAGAAGATGTCTCCGGATGATTTTAAGTACAAGATGTGATAGTAAGCATTTGTTTTTGCCCCGCGACCTACACCTCTTTCTAACCCAATCGCTCGGTAGTTGATTAAGGCATGGATGGCCAGCGCACGTAAAAGACTTACCCGTAAAGACATTCGTCAACCGGATCAGTTTATTACATTCACTAGTAGACTATTTCGCCTATTTGAGGAATACAAAGCGGTATGTATCACTGCGATAGCCGGAATTATCCTGATTTCTGCGAGTGTATGGGGATGGAGTTTATATAGAAATCGGCAATACCGGCTCGCCTCGAGAAGTTACTTCCATGCAATTAGCCGTTATCATGCCGGAGAATACCAAAAGGCCATTGAAATGCTACGCGACGTGGATAGCTACGGCTCTACAGCGTACAGCGGCGCCAGTTTATTTTACCAGGCTAAGAGCTATATTAACTTAAATAGCCCGAAAAAGGCCGTAGAGATCCTCAAAACGTTAATTAGTGAACAAGAACAGGATTCTTTCCTGCGGCAGTTGGCCGTTGTTACTCTCGCGTATACCCAGGAAAGCGCAGAGGATTGCAAAACTGCTGCCGCGACTTTTAGTGAAGCAGCAAGCCTCCCCGGACCCCTAAAAGCTGACGCTCGGCTCGGGGAAGCGCGCTGCAGCGAAAAAAACCATGCCTTCAAGGAGGCTTTAACGGCGTACCGGCAGTTCCTTACCGGCAACCCAGATTCCACAAGGAAAGGGGAAATCCTACTGCGAATTCAAGCGTTAGAGCTAAAACTTGGCGAGATTACGGAGAATAAGTGATTTTTGAAACGTCTGATAAGATATCTTATGTAAACTTTGATAAATAACCCCGTTACCATTAAGCTCCTTTCTCCCGATCCCCTTCTCTAGCCTCTCTTGATTAAAAACAGCCGGGGCCTGATTTTTTGCTCGCGGCGAACGTAATTCCAGCCCACCGTTTTATCAAAAAACAACCGATAGATCCCTGTAGCGGCGAGCGCTTGCTTACTCATCTCGCTGCAAGTCGTCAACGAAGCATTTTCAATCCATTCCTTGTGAAGCCCGCAATTTCCGCCAAGTGGGCGACGCGTTGGTGAATGCGGCTCGAAAAACAAGCAGTAACTGCATAGATTTTCCGTCTCCAGTAGGCCGGTATTCCGGCTTGCTTTCGGTCTCCACGGCATGCAACCTGATTAGCATGTCAATCATAAATTGCAAGACCGGCTATCGCGACACGTTGCATTAGTTCGCGTTTTCGAGGATTCCCTGACGCTATTAGGGGCATTCCTCAAAGCCTGTATGGCCGGTTTAAAAGTCAGTGAAATGGGATGCTGGGAGGTGTAGTTTATAGGAATGACGTTGGGAGATCAATAAATACAAATGGTTACTGTATGATATCTCATTTAGTAGATTAAATCGACGTCAAGACCTGCTCCGTGCCGAACGCAGCATGGAACAGCCTATTTGTCACGCCTTTAGGGTTGAATCGCGCTGTAACAGCCCTGATTAATCGCCATCTTCAGTGCTGTCAAAATCCTCATTAAATTCCTCCCGTTGCGTTTGTATTTCTTCAGTACCGATAGGTTTATGAGCGCAATGTGCATAGAAGTCGATGCGGGCCGAGGTCTTCGACTCCTCGAGAACCGGGCGATCATCAAAGAGGGTATCCTCTCGGATTTCCGGGAAACCCAAGTGGCAATAATCGCTAACAGGAAATTCTCCAATGATAACGACGCCATTGGTTCGGACTGCCGCGGGGTCAAAGTTTGTAGATCCCGCAAGAAAAAGGACAGGTAAAAGCACGTTAAAGGTCTTCATCTTATCTTTACTCCTTTTAAGGCTTTCTATTATTAGGAGCTATTTCCTAAAACAACCAGGAGAAGCGTGAAGTTCCCATGGGTGTTTCTTTATTGCATCCTGACACATCCCAACGGATGTCCATTGCGAGGATATCGTAGTGGAGAACTCAGGATTGTTTTCGTATTTTGGGAAGATGCCTAATTCAATTCAAAAACTTCTTTTCAAAAAAGAGGAGCAAAAGCTTAGGAATCTTTACCTTCGGCAACATCGATCAACACTCCATCCGGATCTGAAAACTGGAATTGTCCGTAGCTGCATCTCGAAAACAATTTCAACCTAGCCTCCTGTTCGTCGGCCTTTATTGTCGGAGAATGAGAAGGGTTTCGGTCTCTAAAGGCTTGGAGATCCTTCTTTACCGCATGCATGCTTTCTACCTTGAACCCGATGTGATCCAGTGCCGGTCGCTCGATTCCCGTACCCTTATAATCCGTTATCTTCCACGGGCAGACGATCAAAGTTACCTTACCATCCGTCAAGTAGAAATTAGGATCGTCAGCCGGCTTTTCCTTCTCGGTGAGTTCAAAGACATCTCTATAAAAAACCGCCACAGACGTTGGATCCAGTGTGCGCAAGGCAAAGTGACTCACCTGGCGATCCTGCTTGCGCTCCGCTTCCACATACACATCAGTCCTATTCTCCATCGCCTTCTGGGAGAGGTCAAAGACATTTCCTGCCGGATCGTGGGTGCTTATCCCGGCGAAGGGTCTGTTGCTAGGCCTCTTAAGCGTCTCAATAGCAGAGTATTTTTCCCGCATCCGCGCATATACACCCTCTAGTTCCTCGACCTCAAAACCAAAATGATCTAGCCCAGCCTGGCGGCCGGGTTTTCTGGGGTTAATATTCAATCCTACATAGCCATCGCGAACAGCAATAGCGCCACTTGGCCTGCTGCGCCCAAGGCTCTTCATACCAAACACTGACTTATAAAAATCACTTACCAGGTCACCCTTCTCACTCACTATGGCTAGATGCTTCATCTTAGCAACCATTTCTGAATCCTCCCCGGCTTCATTTCTATTTGACAAACTCCGTGATTATTACAGCGTGAGGCTCATGTCCGTCAAGGCCTAAATATGGGAGTTGCCCCCTACCCTCGAATATGCCGACTCGCGATCCAGCCTTGGAGGGGCAATTTACAGATCTCAAGATTTACCTGAGCGACAGTTCTATTCATTATGCAAAAATGATATCGGCAAGGCCTCAATCCTTTTGTAGTTAAAGGTAATCGGAGAGCTCCGGTTTTAGGATAGCAT
>JBHHYU010000065.1:0-17955 GCA_046757725.1 Binatia bacterium | reverse complement strand
GGGGGACGACATGGTGGACCTACCCATTCTCCGAAAAGCAGGTCTGGCCATGACAGTTAGGGATGGCTGGACAGCAATGACGGAGGTAGTGGACTATGTGACGGTAAGCCAAGGAGGGCGGGGGGCGGTACGAGAAATCGTTGAGCTTTTGCTTCGCGCCCAAGGGAAATGGGGTAAGATGACCCAAAGTTATTATTCCTAGCTGGGTTTTTACGAGTTCCGTGCTATCGCGACTTTGGCCAACCTAGTGAGCAAGCAATTTTCGTGCCTATCTGCTTTACTGTTTCTTCAAAAGGTGATATTTTACCAACTTTACAGGTAAGTCATGAGACGTAGTAAAATACGAATGGTTTTCCTTACCGGGATTTTATGCTCACTTGGTGTCGTTACCTATAAGGTGGTTGAGAGTATCTGGCTGATGAAGGCAAGAGAGATCCGGCAAAGTTCCATGGAACTTTTGAACTATGCTCCCGACGCTACCCTGCGGATCAATGATTTTCACCGTACCAAAATCGAGGGGGACAAACTGGTCTGGGAAGTGGTCGGCGACGAGGCCCGCTATCTCAAAACCAAGCAAGAGACCGTAATTAAAAAACCTCGAATAGTTTTTCATACCGAGAACGGGGAGACCATTAAGATCGAGGGCGACACAGGGGATATCTTCTTTACGGAAGAAGAGATGGAGAAGATGCAATTAAAAGGTAATATCCGGGTCCATTATCGAGGCTTTGTTTTGTATACAGATGATCTTTCTTACCTTAAGGGTGACAATCAGGTGGTCTCACACGGAAAAGTCACGCTGGAAGGAAAGGGCCTGACGCTGGAAGCGGTAGGAGCACAAATTACCCTGGAAGATGAGAAGATCCGATTGCTCCAGGAGGTCAAGACCAAGATTCAGCCGGACGGGAATCGGGATAATAAGGATAAAACCTAATGATGATAAAGACACCAGAACATAATTTGTGGAGCCTGGCGTGCGGCTTGCCTGCGTACTTCATGATTAGCCTTCTGCTCGTTTTCCACCCCTTGGCCAGAGCGGAAAGGCCGACAGGGGGGGAGAGGAGCGAAAAAAAATCTACAGGTATCGCTCTCAACGTCAATACAAAGGAACCTATTTTTATAACCTCAGACCGAATGGAAGTGGACCAAAAGAAAAACACGATTACCTATCTCGGTCATGTCATCACCCTTCAGGGAGAAATGACCATGAAGAGTGATTCGCTGACGGCTCATTACACTCAAGAGATGAAGCAGATTGAAAAGGTCATAGCTGAAGGCAAAGTACATGTCACTCAGGGAGATCGAGTGGCAACGGGAACAAAGGCCGTCTTCAGCGGTAAGGATCAAACAATTACGCTCACGGGGAACCCTGTTGTACACCAGGGTAATAGTCGGGTTTCCGGCTCTCGTATCACTTTTTTCATGGAACAGGACCGCGCGGTCGTAGAAGGAGGAAAGCAAAGGGTCAAAGCTGCTATCTTCCCAGAGGAGTTAAAGAAAAAAAAGAAAGGGGAAGTGGCTCCGGTCAAGCGATGAGTCTTCTGAAGGCCGAACAGATAACCAAGTCGTATAATGCTCACCGCGTCGTTGATAGGGTCAACTTGGAGATCAGAGGGGGAGAGGTGGTAGGGCTGCTCGGACCTAATGGAGCGGGGAAAACTACGACCTTTCATATGATGCTTGGACTCACGCATCCGGATGAAGGCAAGGTTTTTTTGAACGGTGAGGATTTGACATCGTTTCCTATCTATCAGCGGGCACGCGCAGGAATTAGTTACCTCCCTCAGGAATCCTCTGTCTTTCGTCGCCTCACCGTTGAGGAAAATCTCCTTGCGATCATAGAGACCCTACGCCTCAGTGCAGAGGAACAACAAGATCGGTCTACAGAGCTCATGCATATGCTCAGTATCTCTCACCTCAGCCGACATAAAGCTTATACCCTTTCGGGAGGCGAACGTCGAAGAGTAGAAATCGCTCGGGCATTGGTGCTCTCTCCTTTTTTTCTTCTGTTAGACGAACCGTTTACGGGGGTAGATCCCATTGCGGTGTCGGAAATCCAAGGCATTATCCGCAAGTTGACTACCGGAGGGATCGGTGTTCTCATAACAGACCATAATGTGCGGGAGACTTTAGGGATCTGCGACCGTGCCTACATTTTGAGCGCAGGAACAGTCTCAGAAGAAGGAACTCCGCAGACAATCGCGTCAAGCGCTCAGGCACGCAAGGTCTATCTTGGAGAAGGTTTTAGGCTTTAACCATGGCCCTGGAACTCAGACAAGTCCAAAAACTAGTGCAGCAACTCGCCATGACGCCTCAGTTGCAGCAGGCAATCAAGCTACTGCAGCTCTCCAGGGCTGAGTTGGAGGAGATGATTTCACAAGAACTCCAGGAAAATCCAGCATTGGAGGAGGGAGCTGTTGACGATGTGGATGGAAAACAGGAAACAAAACTGGAAGGCGACGGCGAAATCCAAGAGAACTTAACGTCCCCAGGAGTAACCCCGCAACTGCCGACAACAGACAAAATTGGCACCCTTGACTGGCAAGAGTATATGGAGTCCCACTCCAACTCGATTCACGGTTCGTTGACTGCCGGAGCGTCCAGCCGGGAGGACGAAGGCCCTCCTTCCTGGGAAAATACGCTCACCAAAAAGACGTCCTTAGAGGATCATCTGGTATGGCAACTTCGGCTCTCAAGACTCACCTTGCATGAGGAAATCATTGGTCTCTATATCATCGGGAACCTAAACGACAACGGCTACCTTGCCCTCTCCCTGGAAGAGGTTTGTCAGGCCACGGAAGCAAGCCTAGAAGAAGCGGAGAGTATTTTAAAACGAATCCAGTTTTTTGACCCCCTGGGTGTCGCCGCGCGTGATCTCAGAGAGTGCCTTTTGATCCAGCTAGAGAGTCTCGACCTAAGCGGGAACCTAGCAGTTCGGATTGTCTCCGATCACCTTTCCCAACTAGAGACCAAACGATACGAAAAGCTCGCCCGGGAACTCGAAGTCCCTATAGAAGAGGTTATCGCAGCCGCTCATCTAATAGCTTCTTTGGAACCCAAACCGGCCCGAGGCTTTGAGGAAGAAGAAGTTCGCACGATTATCCCGGATGTTTTTGTGGAGAAAGTTGAAGATAAATACGTCGTGTTTCTTAACGATGACGGTGTTCCCCGACTACGGGTGAGTCCGCTCTACCGCCGCATGGCCGGTCAGGAGGGACAGGAGGAGCAAGCAAAACAGTATCTTCAAGAAAAGGTGCGAGCGGCCACCTGGCTAATCAAGAGTATTCGCCAGAGACAACAGACGCTGTTCCGCGTAACCCAGACGATCTTCAAGTTTCAGAGCGATTTTTTGGAGCATGGGGTGAGCCATCTGAGACCTATGGTGCTCCGCGACGTCGCCGAAGAAATCCGGATGCATGAGTCTACGGTCAGTCGTGCAACGGCCAATAAGTACGTTCACACCCCCCAAGGAGTCTTTGAACTCAAATTTTTCTTCCAAAGCAGTCTGAAAGCAGGTGACGGAGAGGATATAGCTTCTGAGAGCGTAAAAAACAAGATCCGCAGTATCATCGCATCGGAGGATCCTAGAAAACCCTATAGCGACCAACACATCGCTGATGTCCTGGGTCAAGAAGCAATCGATATCGCACGGCGCACCGTAGCCAAATACCGCGAGGCTATGCGGATACTTCCCTCCTCAAAGCGACGGCAACCGTATTATCGGAAATAGAGAACCCGAGGAGTGCTATGACAGAAGTGAAAGTTTTCGCGATCTTCCGTCATACGCAACCGATGGATTCCCTTGAGCGGTTTGTGGAGTGAAGTAATTTTATCGTCCGTGGAGGCCCAGGGGGTTCTTTCCGTGAACTCCAAAGACCCACAACTCGGGGAGGTGACCGTACGACTTCCCACCGAACCAACCACGGACAGTTTGAGGAAAACCGCTGTCGATAGTCAGCCTGGATCTGGTATTAAACACGATCGACCAGCAAATGAAGAGAAATAAAACCGGGACAGAATTAGAAAGAGCACAGGTGAAGGATTGAAAATTATAGATTTTTTAGACGTTGGTAGGATAATCCCTAACCTAAAGGGGAGAGACAAAAACGCGGTCTTGAAAGAGTTAGCGGAAAGGATGTCCTCTCAGGAACGGTCCATGGACAGCCAGAAGGTGTTCGAGATCCTGCTTGAGAGGGAGACGGTGAGCAGCACAGCCATCGGTGAGGGAGTGGCAATCCCCCATGGTAAAATGGTCGGAGTCAGAAACCTTTATGGTCTCTTTGCCCGTAGTCCTGAAGGAGTGGATTTCAATTCACTAGACGGAGGACCCACTTATCTTTTTTTCCTTCTGATCGCGCCGGAAGATTCCGCGGCAGACCATCTGAAGGCGTTGGCCCGAATTTCCCGTTTACTTAAAGACACCGCGTTTCGCGCCCGGCTCATGAAAGGAAAAACCAAAGAGGACCTTTTTAACGCGATCAAAGAAGAAGACGGGAAATTTTAATTTGGCTCCCTTAGCTTCCGGTACTCAGAAACTAAACTCGTAATGCAGGCGACAGCCTCGTGGAACCGAATGTTGACGCCTAACTGTTGAAAAAGATTTGTCGATGTTCTGGCTTCCGTAATTTACGATCTCGAACTTCTGCGACCATGGCTACAGGTCTTGATATTGTCATCGTCACCGGCCTTGCAGGTTCAGGGAAGAGTGTTGCTATCCGGGCCCTTGAGGACAATGGTTTTTTCTGCATTGATAATCTGCCCGTCCTCTTGATCCCCAAGTTTATTGAGCTGTGCCAAGGCTACCAGGAAGAGATCAAGCGGATCGCTTTGGGAATAGATCTCCGGGGAAGCTATTTCTTTCAATCGTGGCCGGAAGTCCTGATGGAGATGCGTAAAGCAGGGCACCGGGTACAAGTTACCTTTTTTGATGCCAGTGACGAAGTCCTTTTGCGGCGCTTTAACGAGACCCGACGTCCGCATCCACTTTCCGGCGGGGGATCCGTCCAAGAGGGGATTACCCGAGAACGCAAGGCATTAGAAGGGATGCGAGCTTTAGCCGATAAGGTTGTGGATACCAGCGATCTCATCGTCCATGATCTCAAGAAACAGATGGAACAGTACTTTAGTCGAACCTTGATACCGCGGAGGATGATTCTTTTCCTGACCTCTTTCGGTTACAAATATGGGATCCCGCATGACACCGACATTATCCTTGACGTGCGCTTTCTCCCCAACCCTTTCTTCATAGACCAGCTCAGGAACAAGAACGGGTTAGACCCCGAGGTGAAACTGTTTATCATGAAGCGGGAGGTGACACATACCTTTTTGGATCGACTCTACGCATTACTGGATTTCACACTGCCACAATATGAACAGGAGGGGAAAAGCAGTTTGACTATCGCCCTTGGCTGCACCGGCGGAAAACACCGGTCCGTGGTCCTGGTGGAAGAGTTGAAGAAGAGGTTGAACGGGGAGCAACTCCGCATTCATGTCAAGCACAGGGATATTGACAAGTAAAACCATGGCCCGGGTAGGTAAAAAACTCGAAATTAAGAACAAGCTCGGTCTCCATGCGCGAGCTGCGGCCCTTTTGGTCCAGACGATCAACCGTTTCTCCGCTGATGTCAAGATCTCTAAAGACGGTCAAGTAGTCAACGGGAAAAGCATCATGGGGGTTCTCACCCTGGCCGCTACCCAGGGGAGCAAGATCCACGTGGAAGCGAACGGAAAGGATGCAGAGGAAGTCGTACGGGCCGTGGAGAAACTCGTCGTAAAGAAATTTTTGGAAAGGGAGTAAACTTGATTCTCCCCCTTTAATCCTATATAGGAAAGGGATTCTTTTTTCGTTGGAAGTATCCGAGGAGGCACATTAAATGGAGACAAAAGATTTTCTTTTTACGTCAGAGTCGGTTTCTGAAGGCCATCCGGACAAAATCTGTGATCAGATTTCCGATGCTATCCTCGATGCCCATTTAAGTGGAGATCCGAACAGTCGGGTAGCGTGTGAGACCCTCACAAAGACAGGCATGATCGTAGTAGCCGGGGAGATCACAAGCAAGATAAAGGTGAACTACAATGAGATCGCTCGTGATGTTGTGCGGGATATCGGCTATACGGATTCGGCGATGGGTTTTGACGGCAACACTTGCGCTGTCATCACCGCCGTGGAACGCCAGTCTCTAGATATTTCCCAGGGGGTCAGTGAAGGAGAAGGGCTCCATAAAGAACAGGGGGCCGGAGATCAGGGAATGATGTTCGGTTATGCCTGTGATGAGACACCCGAGCTTATGCCCTTCCCGATCCAGATGGCCCACAACCTGGTTAAGTATCTGGCCAAAATTCGTAAGGGCGGAGAAGCATCGTTCATCAGGCCCGACAGTAAATCCCAAGTGACAGTTCAATACAGAGACGGAAGACCCGTACGGGTGCAGAGTGTGGTAATTTCAACGCAGCATGCTCCGGATGTGGCTTACGACAAACTCAGAGAGACTGTTATAGATGGAGTGATCCGGGCTGTCATACCCGCAGATTATCTAGACAGGAACACAGTATATCACGTCAATCCAACGGGTCGCTTCGTGGTGGGAGGACCCCAGGGGGACTGTGGCCTCACCGGCCGTAAGATCATCGTGGACACCTACGGCGGGATGGGACGCCATGGCGGAGGTGCCTTCTCGGGGAAGGATCCCTCCAAGGTGGACCGCAGCGCCGCATACATGGCCCGTTACATTGCAAAAAACCTCGTTGGCGCCAAATTGGCCCAGAAGTGCGAGGTCCAACTAGCTTATGTCATCGGTGTTTCCGAACCTGTTTCCATAGCCGTTGATACCTTCGGAACCGGAGCGATTCCGGAAACAGAACTGGCTCGGATCGTACAGGAGACATTTGACCTCAAACCCAAGGGCATCATTGAGACCTTGAACTTAAAACGGCCCATTTATCAGTCTACCGCATCCTACGGCCATTTCGGTCGCGTCCCTGAGAACGGACATTTCACCTGGGAAAGGACTGATCGAGTAGAGGATATAAAAAAACAGGGGGGGAAAGCCTAAATAAACCTATGGAGGGACGGAGGAGCCTTTAACTATGGCTGAGAACAAGTACGACATCCGAGATTTTGCACTGGCCGCGGAAGGAAAAAAGCGCATCCTTTGGGCAGACCAAGACATGCCGGTGTTAAGCAAGGTGCGCGAACGCTTCCGGAAGGAAAAGCCGTTCCAACGAATGCGGTTTTCTGCTTGCCTCCACGTAACAGCAGAAACCGCCAATTTGGTTCAGACCCTGAAAGCCGGGGGTGCCGATGTCCTTCTCTGCGCTTCCAACCCACTTTCTACACAAGATGATGTAGCAGCCGCTTTGGTCAAATATCACCGTATTCCGGTCTTGGCCGTTAAGGGGGAGGATCATAAGACCTACTACCGCCACCTGCGCGCTGCTCTGGATCACAGGCCCGTTATTACCATGGATGACGGGGCAGACCTGGTTTCACTGCTCCACAAGGCATATTCCCGTGACGCGTCTAGAATCATTGCCAGTATGGAGGAAACCACCACAGGGGTCATCCGTCTCCGAGCCCTAGCGGTGGAGGGCGCGTTAAAAATCCCGGTGATCGCCGTGAACGATGCCAGCACGAAACATCTCTTTGACAACCGCTATGGGACGGGTCAATCCACTATCGACGGCATCATCCGCGCTACGGACATGCTGTTGGCAGGGAAGAGAGTCGTTGTGGCAGGCTACGGTTGGTGTGGTAGAGGGTTGGCCTCACGTGCCCGTGGAATGGGGGCTAAAGTGATTGTCACCGAAGTGGATCCCGTCCGTGCCCTTGAGGCCGCCATGGATGGATTTGAGGTAATGGCCATGAAGGAGGCAGCCAAGGTTGGAGACCTCTTCGTCACCCTAACCGGTGACATGCACGTCATCGGCAGAGAGCATCTCCCACTGCTTAAGGACGGTGCCGTAATTTGCAACTCGGGCCACTTTGATATTGAGATCAACCTTAAAGCCTTAAGACAAATGGCCGTGAAAGTAGAAAAGAACGTGCGTAATTACGTGGATGCCTATTTCCTACCCGGAGGGAAAAGGATCTATCTTCTCGGAGAAGGGAGACTTGTCAACCTCACCGCCGCCGAGGGCCACCCAGCCTCGGTCATGGATATGAGTTTTGCCACACAGGCCTTGGCTTCGGAGTGGGCGGTCAAGCATCACAGGAATCTGCGGCCTCAGGTCTATGACGTTCCTGAGGAGGTCGAGAGTTGGGTTGCGCGGTTAAAGCTAACCAGTATGGGTCTTCACATCGATAAACTTACCAAAGAGCAACAAACTTACCTCTCTTCGTGGAAGGTCGGCACTTAGTCCGAGCCAGAGATGAATGCCTTTCAAGGCGACCGTTCTGTACATTGATCGCATGGAGGGTCTTCTGCTCACACGCCGCCCGTCACTTCCTGCTGCTAATGGGATAGGGGTCTTTTTTACCGACCCCATCGGCACTGAGGAACTTGGCAACTTCTTTGATCTTGCGGGCCATGGCACAGGGATCGCAAACGGGAATCTGATCGCGGTTGACCGCTCCGTCTGGTGCCTGCCTCATTATATGTTGTAAGGTATTGTTCGGATTTCCTTCACCCCTCCCCCACTAAAGAGCCGTCTCAAAGGATCCGCCCCAGCACGATTTTTCCGCCACAACCGAAGACGTTTTCCCAACTCCCCTTGATCGGCTCGGGGCTGGGGAGTCTCGCGTTCGTCGATCTGCCGCTGGGGACCCACAATACGGTAAGTTCGCGCTTTGCGCTGCGAGGTCCATGTGCTCATAATGGCGGCCTCCTTTCTAATTCAACTCAGGGCACCGGAGGGCCCCTTTTTCCTTGGGAGTGTAGGCTGTACAGGATATAATATAAATTTTTAGCTAAAGGGAATAAATGGGCTCACGGTGTCAACCAAAACGGAGGCTCATTCGTTGTTAGAGTATAAACAGCGGAAATCGGCCAGTAATGCGAATGTAACCATATGAAAATGAACGCTGTGTTGGATAGGCCTACGTCCTATGAAGAGCTTTATGGAACCTATTATGGTGAAGTCCTCCACCTGTGTTGCCGACTATTGTCCAATCGCCACGAAGCAGAAGAAGTTACACAGGAGGTCTTTCTGAAGCTGTACCGAGAGTACCAGGCCCTGGGTCAGACCGATTCTATGGTATGGAGACCATGGGTGATAAAGGTCAGCGTTAACGCCTGTCGTGACCGGCGACGGTCTGGGTGGTGGAAATGGTGGCGAGGGACTAATAGCGAAGGCCAGGAAACGGAATACCCAAGTCCCAACCACACCCCAGAAGAAATGCTCCTCAGCCGAGAAACACAGAGACATATCTGGCACGCCCTCCGGGAACTCTCAGGCCGCCAGCAAGAAGTCTTTGTTCTGCGCCACCTGGAGGAATGGTCTACCGAAGAGGTTGCAAAAATACTTGAAATGACCACGGGTAGTGTGAAACGGCACCTTTTCCGGGCCGTTCACCGGTTACGCCGTGAATTGGGAGATCGCCTATGAACCGATGCTTGAAAGATCGAGCCCTCCTATTGCTCTATGAAGGTGAAGGAACGAACGAACAGCGAGCTCATTTAGAGGCCTGTGAGGTCTGCTCCGGCCGTTACCGACGGTTGGAAAGTGACCTCAGGACGATTGGCCAAGTGCTCCGGCAGGAACCATTCCCAGAGGCTTTACGTTATCATCCTAAGCCGGTCACCCTAAAATGGTTGTCCACTGCAGCCGCACTAGGGGTGGTCATTGCGCTGGTGTGGGGTGGCGAACGAATGTGGTTCACCTCTCTGCCCTTTCCTCATGCAACTCACAACGAGGAGATCTCGCAATTCCTGGAAGAGGATTTCACGGCCATCTTCTTTCCGGATAGTGCCATTGCGGAGGAGGCATGGCCTCAGGGTACTGATCTGCGTGAGCTTTCGGTTGCTTTAGGGGAAGACTGGCCATGTGTGGACCCCCCAACATGGAGTGAAACGGAATCCTCTAATGAGGTGGATAAGGAGTTTGAACGGGATACTTTTCCCTTGCGGTGCTCGGGACGGCAGATATCATAAATTAGGTGTTTATTAATGCGAATTTTGTAGAGGACGATAACTAAACAGATCAAGGAGGTAATCGGATGAAAACTAAACAAGGACTTCTCGCCGCCGGATTAGTGGGAGTGGGGATACTGGTACTGAGTTCACTGTCCGCTCCCGCTTATGGACAGTGGCGTGGACACGGCCACGGGATGCGCGGCGCATTCGGCCTGTTGTCTGCCCGGTACTTTAGGGACCTGACAGCTGAGCAGCAAACCCAGTTACAAGGCATTAGGGATGCCCATGCGGAAACGTTCCGGACACTCCGGAGCCAGATGCGCCAACTCCGGGTAGAAATAGCGGACAAGCTCTACAGCCCTGGTGTGGTAACAGGAGAAGATCTGGCGTCCCAAATGAAGCAGCTTGCCGACCTCCGAGAAAAGTTACGACGGGAGGGGCTTGTGGTAGCGCTTGAGGTCCGTAAATTGCTGACAACGGAGCAGCTGACAAAGGCTGCCGAACGTAGGGAGCGGCTGCGAGCGCTACGCGCCGAAATGCTCAGTCTTTATGAGGGAAAGTAATAGCCCCCCAGGGGATAAGACAGGCAAAAGTCAGGTCTAGCGACTGTCCAACGGGGGTACTCTTTCCTCGGACTCACCGACAAGCCCGTTAAAAAGGATTATTGGCGATGACGGCCAGGCGGTCGCTGCGAAAGATCTCCGCATGGTTCAAGAGAGCCGTCTAAAAATAATAAAAGGATGAGATCGTGAACATGCAAGAACAAGTAGAGTCCTCTCTGTTTGAGACGGATACGCTCCTTGCCGATGAGTTCCTAGAGACCACTCGTAGGAAGTTTTATCTGGAGCCCGAAAAGGACCTAATGTTGTCCGTCCTGGAGGATGCTCTGCATTGTTTCCAGAGCAACCTCTTTCCGCAGACGAAGAAAGAAATGGTCCTATTTAAAGAAGCCGAGGAATGGATTCTACAGAAAAATAGTCACTGGCTTTTTTCTTTCGAAAACATCTGCGAGTGCCTAAATATTGATCCTAACTACCTGCGGGAGGGACTCATTGACTGGAGGCGGACGACGGTCAAAAACCGAGCCAAACTCAAGAAAGGAGTCCGGCAAGTTTTAACCCCGAAGGCCAAAAACTTTCAAGTAAACCAATTTTCTCCTAAAACGTCTATTCCTGACGAGGAGAAAGTGTTCACCGATCATCGTTTGCGGGCCTAGGGCTCGGATCCTTAACGTTTTGGCTTACTTCCGATGTAAGGAGGGAATATGAAGCGCATGGTTATCACAACAGCCGCAGTCTTTTTCATGGTAGGTGCGTTGGGTTGCTCGGCACCCCTGACCACAAGAGAGAAGGGAGCCGCCATCGGCACGGCGGGTGGAGCGGGTATTGGCGCCATCATTGGAAGCGCCACTGGACACACCGGTGCGGGAGCCGGTATCGGCAGCTTGATCGGACTCGGGGCCGGGGCTCTCATTGGCGACCAACTACAAGGGCAAGAGCAAGTACAAGCCCAGCAGCAAGGGCAGCTCGAGCAGAACGAGGTGGAAATCGAGCGCCAGAGAAGAGAGCTCGAGCAATTGCAACGGCGCGAGTACTGAGGGGCACGTAAGTATAAGCCATGGTTTTCTGAGAGGTTACCTCGGCGACTGCTAAACGAAGTTGACAAAGATCGAGTTGGCAACTAGAAGGCCTTGACGGGTTAATCGAAGCCGCTGATCATTCTCCGCCATCAGTCCTTCTCTCATCCAATCATGGATCTGAGGATAGAGCTCGACTGGAGTCTTACCAAAAAGTCGGGTAAAGTCTTGAACCGAAATTCCCTGGATCAATCTCAACCCAAGAAACATGAACTCTCCAGCCGCCTTCGTTGAATCCGTCTTCTCCTTTCCAACCACGGCCCGGCCTCCGTATTCGATCATTTCCATGTAGCGAGCCGGTTGACTTTCATTCTGCCATCTATGACCCAGAATTTCCTTCTCCCCGATCTGTCTGTAACTATGTGCACCGGCTCCAATCCCTAGATAATCGCCTCCCTGCCAGTAATTGATGTTATGTCGCGAGTGGAAGCCGTCCTTAGCGTAGTTGGAGATCTCGTAGCGTACCAGCCTTTCTTTTGAAAGAGTTTCCTCAACGAGTTCGGCCATGGAAACCTCTTTTTCTTCCGGCAGATTTCGGATGCTTCCCGCTTGGTACGCTCGGTGGAAAGGCGTTCCCTTCTCTATCGTCAGGTTATACGCAGAAAGGTGAGGGGGGTGAAAGCTCAAAGCTTCTCTCAGGTCTGCGCTCAGATCTGACAGAGATTGCCCTGGGCAAGCATAGATCAAGTCCAGGTTAAAGTTCTCAAACCCTGCTTGATGAGTGATTTTTAAAGCTCGGCGAATATCATTGACCGAGTGGATACGACCGAGGAATTTGAGCAGGTGGGGTCGAAATGACTGCGCACCGAGGCTCAACCGGTTGATTCCGCAGGAGCGGTAGCCGGAAAAATTTGTGCTGTCCACAGTCCCAGGATTGGCCTCGAGAGTAATCTCAACATCTTTTCTGAAGGGGAACAGGGTCTCCGCCTGTCTCAGGATTTCATCTATGTTTACCGGATGAAAGGTTGAGGGGGTACCACCGCCAAAGAAAAGGCTTTTCAGACTCCTACCATGCCACGCTTCTTGTGTGCCATGGAAAGCAAGTTCTTTGAGCAGGGCCTTCGTGTATTCCTCTTCTGGAATCTTGGGTACAACATGGGAGTTGAAATCACAGTAGGGGCACTTACTGATACAGTAAGGGATATGGACGTAGAGTGCGAAGGCGTCTTTATCTTTATTGGACGGCATACACTCTATGTTACTTTCCGGCAGACAGTTCCACAAGTCGGCGGGAAGAGACGTTTCCATTTGGGAGCTCTGACTGTGGTCCTTTTCTCCGCGGGTTCTTGAAATCAGCAACAACTTCTATAGCCTGTCGCCTTGAGAATGGCAACGGAGCAAGCAACGGCAGGGGCTGCGGTTGGTGCAAGCCCCACAGACCAAGGGCATCCGTATCTTTCCAGTAGAGCCGCCGGCGATTTGAATTCAACCCAAACCACTGGTATAGTTCTTTCTATTGATACTGTCCGGAGCGTGACTAATAAGTGTCTGTTGCGGAACACAAGGAAGGGGCCAAGACAAATCTCGGCTGCTTTGTAATCACGGTTAGCGATACGCGGGATGCATCAACCGACCAGAGCGGTCAATTGATAAAAACCCTGGTGACCGAAAACGGTCACAAACTGGCTGGTTACCGAATCATCCAGGATGAACCCACTCAAATCGATTCTTTGCTCCAAGACGCGCTTGGAAACCACGAAGTTGATGCAATCATTGTCAACGGAGGTACCGGTATCTCTCCACGAGATGGGACCTATGAGGTTGTAAATCGTCGTTTGGAAAAGCGATTGGACGGGTTCGGGGAGATCTTCCGTTTTTTAAGTTTTCAGGATATCGGCTCCGCAGCCATTATGAGTCGGGCCGTCGCAGGGACAACCAAAGGAAAGGTGCTCATTTCCCTTCCGGGTTCCAAAGGAGCTGTAGAGCTAGCAATGCGGCAACTCATCTTGCCTGAACTGGGTCATATGGTCTCTCAACTCCAGGGAAGATGAAGGTTAAAGTCAAATTTTTTGCTATCTTGAGGGAGCGTGTCGGCACCGGGGAGATCATCAAGGAAATCGAGGATGGGACTACGGTTGGAGAGCTCTGGGAGTTTCTGAGGCTGGACTATCCTAAACTGCCTTCAATAGAGATACGTCTCCTGTACGCAGTCAACCGCAACTACGTCAAGGCGGAACGCGTCCTCCAGGAAGGAGATGAGGTGGTTTTCGTCCCACCCGTGAGTGGAGGGCTGGATTATGTTCTGTGTCACCCAAAAGGCGCTTGACCTCCAGAAACTGGTGGATTTCGTCACAGACCCGGAGGCGGGAGCTGTCGTTACCTTCATCGGCACCACCAGAAACAACAATGAAGGGCGCAAGGTCATCGCGCTCAATTACGAAGCGTACCCAGAAATGGCTGAAAAGGAGCTGGAGCGGCTTGGGGTGGAGGCCAAGACCAAATGGAACATCCGACGCATAGCCATCCTCCACAGAATTGGTCCTGTCCAGATCACTGAGCCCAGTGTTATCATTGCTGTTTCCGCTGCCCATCGAGATGCCGCCTTCGCGGCATGCCGTTTTGCCATTGAGGAGATCAAACAGAGTATTCCAATCTGGAAAAAAGAGGTCTACGAGGGCGGAGAGGTTTGGATCGGTACCCAAAGCGGTGAGCCCCTAGACCCTAGCAAATAGAACCTGCCCTTTAATTTGGTTATCCCCTGGAAGCGATTTTCCGCTCACCTTGTATCCTCACGGGACTCATGGATCCCACTGAGGAAAATAGTCCGCTGCCCCTACGTAGGAATAGTTTTCTGATCCAGTGTAGAAGTTTGCTTAAAGTACCTCCTTTAAACCATGCCCGTAATGGTGAGTAGATAGAGCACCGCCAGAAGGAAATAGGCAACGCACGATAGGGAGATAAAATAGAGGTTCAAACGGCCGGGTCGAGCGGCAGGAGGTAAGTGGGAAGGCAAGTAGACGTAGTTGAGAAAGATGAGGGCTACGGAAAAGAGGATGGTCCCGACAAACCCGATGACTGCGGAAAGGAGTATAAGCGGTCCCGGCTCATCCAACAAAACCGTAACCGAAGTTACGGTTGTCAGTAGGAAGAGAAAGATCAGATACCAAGCGCGAACGGGTATGGAACGGGCCTTTGGAAGAAATCCGTAGACGCAGTCCGTGTAAATGCGGCTGACTGCGTCTACGGTAGCCAACCAAGTATCAGAGAGGAAGGCCGCCGCAACAATCAGAAAGAGGATCTTCCCAAGTAAGCCCCAGCTCAGCTCGAAAAACCGGCTTTGCACGACAGCAAGCTCATAGTGCTCAGGGAGCAGCCCCTTAGGATAGAGAAGGGCGTATGCCAAGAGGCAGGTCATTAGTGTGGTGAGGATATTTCCGCCGATCCCGATGCTGATATCCCAGACCAAAAAGCGCTTCCACTTAGGGAGGTCGGCGAGACCCTCGTCTTCCTCTGGCGTAAAGCCGGATTCTGGAATGGTCTCGGGCTTACCCGTAATCGGGCCGGTGATCCTCCCCATGTAGTGCGCCATACCAATACCCTTGTCCCGAATCCAATAAGAATAGAATAAGGTCCAAAAGCCTCCCAATCCGGCAAAGGTGATTGCGGTCAAGAGTTTGGTGGCATCGGCGGGGTCCCATGGTCTAGGCATCGGTCCCTGCGAAACGAACAATCCTTTTACGAAAGCCGGAAGGACACGCAAGACATCAGGATGAGCACAAGCGCAAAGGAGCCCCACGAGTGTGAGAAGCGCAACTCCCCACATAAAACCCTCCACCAATCGGTAAACAACTCTGCTCAAGAGGATGGCAGAAAGAAAAACGAACATGGAAAGATAAGCCCAAAAAAGAGTTTGCCCCCTTGGGCTCCACCCTGTAGGCATTCCGGTCAGGGCCGCGAGGGAGGTTCCCCCGGCGGCAGCAAATGCGCCGAACCACAGAAAAGAGAGAGCCATTAAAATCCAGAGAAAAAGAGCAAACATCCGGTTAAGGCGGATGAAGCCTTGAAAGATGCTTTCACCTGTGAGCATCGTGTAGCGGCCAATCTCGTAAATGACGGGAAATTGAAGGAAGCAGGCCGGAAGCAGAAGAAAAAGAAATGTGAGGCCGTACTTGGCGATGATAAAGGGCCACCAGATCAGTTCCCCACTCCCCTGGGCCAGAGCCATAAAGATCACACCCGGTCCTAGGGTTGCAATCATCCCGGGAAACCTCGGGAGAGAGATCTTTCCGTATGCCGGTAAGGATTCGGGGGACTTTCCCTGCGCCATCTGTTTAGTTTTCCTCGATCCGGTGGATGGCACTTTTAGGGATGGCGCCGAGTAGGTTTTGAAAGGCTCGGTCTAAATAGTTTTTATCTTTTGATTCCAAGGTCACCTTGACTTTGTATTCCGGATTGTCCAGGACAGGATAAGATCCCAGAAGAAGATCCGGAAAACCGCGAAGAAGGTTATTGAGAATGGAAGCGATGACCCCTTCACCTTCTTTAATATACACCACCCGAAGAAAAAATGGGGCGTCTCGGAACTCCTCTTTGACGGCCTGAAACCGATCACGAAGGATCTTGGGAATTCCCGGAAATATATAGATGTTACGCAGTCGGACCGCGGAAGTATAAAAGGAGCCAGCCCCTATAAGCTCTGCGCCTGCCGGCATCTCGGCCATCCGTAGTCGTGCCTTGTTGATATTCTTTCCGTGGCGCTCGCGCAGATGCCTTTCCAGTTCAGGGTGGCTGACCACTTTCAGCCCAAATCCGTGTGCAATGCCGGCCATGGTCACATCATCGTGGGTAGGACCCACCCCACCCGTGGTAAAAACGAAATCAAATTCCCGGGAGAAGGCTGCTACCTCCCTGCCAATTAGTTCGACCTCATCCGGGATTACCAAGACCCGCCTCACCTCCACGCCTAAGGTGCGCAGTTCCCGACAGAGAAAATGAGAGTTTGTATCCTCGGTTTTTCCAGAGAGGACTTCATTGCCGATAATGACGATGCCGGCGGTTTTAGGCATGAGCTACACGTACGCTAACATTCTGGTTCCTGGCTAGGCCCAAGCGCAGACTGGTTTATTTACCGATGGTGAAAGAGTTTTCGCGCATTTTCTCCCAGGATTTTTCTCTTCACACCGGCACTGGTCCTTGCCTTTTGAACGATGGACACTGAATTTTTGAGCAATCCGATGGTAGGAAAATCACTTCCCAGCAGGACTTGGTCTTCTCCCATCATATGGACCGCAAAGCGGATCTCTTCCGGGCTCCAAAAAGGAGGGGCGGTGTCAATAAAAATACGCTGTTTGTACCTATCGAAAAATCCCCTTGACCGCCTGTCAAAGTGAGTCGGGTTCAGCCGATTTTTGATAGCGAAGTAGGCCCCACCCATGTGGGAGAAAACAAGGCGGAGCTTTGGAAAACGATCCAGAGTCCCACTGAGCATGAGCCGAACAATATTGACAGTGGTATCAAAGGCACGACCCAGGTTTCGCGTGAGGTTAAACTGTTCCATTCCATGGGGATGGACGAGGGGGAGCTCCGATGCTGGATGGACCAGAACCGGGATATCGAGATCCGAAACCGTCTTATAGAAAGGATAAAACCGCTCGTCGTCAAGAAGAATGCCGTTGATATGCGTATTGATACCTACCCCTTTGCAGCCCAGTTTCAGGACCGCTCTCCTTAATTCCCTTAGTCCCTCTGCCTCGAGGGGAGGCACATGGGCAAGTGGAATGAGGCGATCGGGAAATTGCGCAGTGATCTCGGCCATCCTGTCGTTAATCAGCCGTGAACTCTTTAGATCAAGCCAGTCCAACCAAACACCTACATGGAGGGCCGCCTGGTCCACTCCGGCGCGATCCATCACCACAATTTGCTCCTCAATACGGGCTGTCATCTTTGGTGGAGAGAATAGCTGGACCCCTGCACGCCGGATACGAAAACGATCAGGCTCATGAACTACATTTTCCTCCTGACGCACATGGAGCTCTGGGCGAAGGTAATGCTCTTCAGGCATCCAATGGTGATGAACATCAATAACAATATTCTTTTTCTTCATTAGCTTCCCTATTTAATCGAAATCCCTATTCTTGACAAGGGTTTTTATCCATCCCGTCCAATCCCTTGGACTTCCGCGGAGTCCCGCAAACTATTTTGTAAAGTCATCGCTCGGCCTCGGGATTGGTCCATTCCCTTTTCACAACAGCGAACCAGGCCTATAACTCCGCAAGACGAAATATACGGAGGCAGCTTTCAGCCTTTGTC
>JBHHYU010000064.1:0-18397 GCA_046757725.1 Binatia bacterium | reverse complement strand
GGAAGTCCTGAAGATATTACAGCGGGAAAAGCCGGACCTGACTCGTCGCTATGGCGTCAAAAGACTCGCCCTTTTTGGCTCTTATGCGCGCGATGAGCATGGCGAGGATAGTGACGTGGATGTCCTGGTGGAGGTCGCTCCGTCGATCGGCCTTGGCTTTGTTGAACTCGCCGACCGCATTGAAGAAGCACTCGGAGTCCGCACCGAGGTTGTATCAATCCGGGCCATCAAGCCGCGCTATTGGGAAGCGATCAAACAGGACTTGATAGATGTTGCGTAGAAGCGTTCCGCTCCTGCTCGAGGACACTTGGGAAGCGGTTGAGAAGATTGCATGGAGGGGGCGCGGCTATCGCGGGCAGATGGAGTTAATTCCTGTGGAAGGCGATGAGATGCACAGATCGCAATCAAGGGGTGACAGCAAGGTAGGACAGGAGGTGAAATAATAGGTGCTTGAGCTCACTAGGGAAGAACAAGAGTGGCTTGACGCTTATCGCGAGGCTCTCGAAAAAAAGCGTCCGGGAGCCGTTCAGGAAATGCTCATCTATGGATCGAAAGCCCGCGGGCAGGCTCACGCTGAAAGCGATCTAGACGTGCTTCTGATCATCAAAAACGAAGCTGAACGGCACAAAAGAGAACTGCGGTGCATCGGTTACTTGCTCGCAGCGACCGCGGAGGTTTTACCGTCTATTCTTGCCTACACCCAGGAAGAATGGGAGAGCCGAAAGAAAAGTGGGTCAACCTTCCGTCAGGCGGTGGAGCGTGATGCGGTGCGCGTCGTATGAACCGGAATATGGTTGTTGCTGAGTGGAGCCGATCTCGGCAATCGTTGCGCGCGGCGGAGACACTGACTCGCGACCGCTGCTACGCCGATGTGATCTCGCGGGCCTACTACGCCATTTTCGAGGACGGTCGTAAGTTGCCTTCTTGGATGGTAATATAAGGGAGATTGTTATTCCGGCAAATGCTAATCTAGGGAAAGGAGCTTCATATGGCAGGAAAACCGAAAATGTTGCGCGACTTGGAGGGATTGCCGGATGAGGCCCTGAAAGAAGTCGAACAGTTCATTGCTGAGCTAAAAAAGTGTAGAGGCGCGAAACAAATTGCTGGTCGCAACGGCAAGGCGCTCGCTCATAAGCAACTTTCAGCGATCAAGCGATGGGCAGGGAAGAACCTGGGGACGGGATTTGCAGGGAGAGAACATGACGCCGTACTATACGAGGGAAAGAGGTGATATTCGTTGATACCGGCGCTTGGTTTGCAATGGCGGTGCGGAATGTTCCGGATCATACAAGCGCTATGAGGTGGGTCGGGCGGAACCGCGAGCCGTTAACCACGACGGACCATGTCCTTGCGGAAACCGCGACGCTGATTCGAATGCGCGACAAGACAGCGCGGGGCCATCGGCTCTCGGTGCGGGTTGCCTCGTCCATCCTAAGAGAACAAGCTGCCGTCCTGCAAAATGTTACCACGGTCGATCTTCAAAAGGCCCTGCGTATCTTTCGGGATTATTCAGATCATCTGTTCAGCTTTGTTGATTGCACGAGCTTCGTCGTCATGGAAAGACTCGGCATCATCCACGCCTTCGCTTTTGATAGTCACTTCGACGAGTATCCCGGAATCAGTCGGGTGCCTCGCTAGAAATGAAACTCCCGAGCTCGCATGAATCCTGTGACCACTTAGTGACCGGATTGAGAAAAAAGGGCAGGGAACGGCAGGGAAAGGGATGGGTACAATCGCGGAAAATCAAGCATCTTTTCCCTGCCGTTTCGTGTGGTTAAGGGCCGGAGCCTTCTTCGAATCTGTAGGCCGGGGGTTCGAATTCCTCCGGGCGCGCCAACAAATTCAATAACTTACGGGTAAAAGTCCACTTCTCTTTCCAGCTTTCTGCGACTGTTTTCTCTGGGACAGGTGCATCTAGTGCATCCACAGCGGCCCTATCGTCAGGCAGCCGATGGCCATACACGTCTACCGTGAGCGTTATCGAATGGTGGCCTAACTGCTCCTGGACGTAGCTTAAGTTTTTCCCCTGTTCGATCAATAGAGAGGCAAAAGAATGACGCAAGCTGTGAAACACCACTTGTCGTAGTTCGGTCAGTTCCAATGCCCGGCGAAAAACACGCTTTGTAAATGTCTTTACGTCCAGACGTCCGCCATCGGCTTTTACGAATACCAACTCCGTTACCTGGCCGGTCCCGTTCTTTAGCGCTTCGGCCTTGCGGCTTACTAGAAGGCCTGCCACCTGCCACACCTTTAGGCATTCGTTCGCCACCCACTTACTCGAAGATGGTTATGGCATCAGCACGGTTCAGGAATTGCTCGGGCACACCGACGTCAACACCACGATGATCTACACCCATGTAGTTAATCACGGCGGTAGGGGAGTAAAAACTCCGGCCGACAACCTGGGCTTAGTATCGGATTCGTAGACCAACAAGACGAAATGCACGGAAGCAGCTTTCAGCCTTTGTCATACTCTGGGAGTCCGTCAGGCTTTACAATCCATCGTGATCATTGTAAAAATCACCACAAGGTTCATTATGCAAAATGTGCTATACGGAAGTAAGGCCGTACTACACGGAACGAGAGATTTATAGTTAGAAGGCGTCGGATTTAGATTTTACACCCACATTATCAATAAATAAAAGGAGGACTAAATGGCTGAGAGTGTTTACAAAGTGATTGAGCTGGTTGGCACTAGTAGTGAATCTTGGGAGAAGGCAGCGGCGGCCGCAGTTAACAGGGCTGCAGAATCATTGCGCGATCTTCGAATAGCGGAGGTATCTGCACTTGATATGCAGCTCAGGGATGGGAAGGTCGAAGCTTACCGCGCAAAAGTTAAGGTTTCATTTAAATATCAAGGTGGCCAATAAACTTGCTCACCTTCTAACGCGGCAATTAGCCGGACGTAAAAACGCATGGCAGAAAATATCAGAAATATAGGGTCACCTATGAAAGTTCTTTATCACCGAAAAACAGACGGTCCGTTTTGTTCCTCATAATGCGAGATCATTGTTTATCGAGGAAATACGAAAAGCCGACTTTTCATATCGGCTTCGCTCACCGGATGAATCGATCCTATTCCGTCCTTTGGCTCACCAGACTGCCTAAGATTTGGCTTGCTCTTCCTGCGGGCTGATGAAAAGTGTCTGCGTTGGGTAGGCGAACTCAATTTTCTCGCGCTCAAACGCATCTTTTAGGGCGAAGTTAATGGCCTGCTGTTTATCCATGTAAATATTGTAATCGGGCGACAGCACGTAATAGACAATTTCATAAACGAGCGCAAAGTCACCGTAACTTTTGAAGTGCGCTCGGTCGAGGCGTATTCCCTCGATCTTCTTGCAAATTTCCTTCACCATTTCCGGAATCTTCCTCACTTGCTCTGCCGTTGTCTGATACGTCACGCCAAGTTCAAAAGCAATCCGGCGAACTTTCATCCGCTTATAGTTTTTGATGCGGCTTCCGGTAAGATCTGAGTTTGGGAAAATCAATTGTTCACCGAAAAGGCTACGGATACGCGTTGTTTTTAAGCCCACGTGCTCAACGGTTCCCAGATTGTCTCCCACGATAATAAAATCTCCTATCTGAAAGGGCTTGTCGAGAAAAATAGTCACGGCGCTTAAAGCATCACCGAGGACCGCTTGTGCGGCAAGTGCAACCGCGATCCCGGTGATTCCAAGCCCTGCAACCACCGCGGAAATATTGATTCCTAGGTTATCTAACACAAAAATCACGGCAAGGCTCCAGATGGCCCACCGGAACATGATAGTAATGTTCTGAACGACTGTCCCTGCGCCGGGGTCATCCGGTCGAGCCCGCCGATAGGTCCGATCGACGATATAGGCTACCAGATCCTCTGCAAGGAGTACGATACGAATCGTCACTATGATAATCAGCGCATATTTCAGGGCGGCCCGGACGTTCGGGCCGAGCTTGAGAAAAAACGTTGCGACAAAAAGCGAAACGATAACGATCGTAGGTGCTCCCACCCGCGAAAGCAGATGTACGAGAAGGTCGTCCAAGTCATTCTTTGTCTTCAGCGCGATTTTCCGAAAGTTGGTTACAAGAAAGCGTTTTGCGACTAGGATGAGGCAGATAAGCCCCACCATGATGGCGAATGATATTAAGTAATCCCGAACGAAATTATTAAGAAATTGCCGCTCTAATAGAGGCTGAACGAACTCCATGGCTGCAAATCATACGAAAAACCCTGCAAAGGTGCAACGAATGAAAGCTGAAAGTTTAGGTAGGTCTTTGGTTGCGACTCGCCGGATTACCTAACCCGTTATCAAGCCTACTAGTAAGGCAACTCCTGTAGATGGGCGACTGCGAGTTCCGTCAAATGGGTGGGTATGGCGAAAGGTCTAACCGGCCAGCACGCCTCCGAACTCTGCAGGATGGAAGCAAGATGCTAAAATTTTTCGTAAAAGCTAACGGTGTCGCTATCCCTTACCGATCCCTAATCAATCCAATGACATCTTCAATAATATCTAAAATGCGGCCGGTACGGCGGTCCAGTAAAATCACGTCCCGTCCGAGGATAACTCGCCGCCAGCTGTTTGGGATACCGGATAGTCGCCGCTCCAGGTCGCTGGGAAATGGCTCTAACCGTTTTTGTAGGCCGGGAGGAAGTGTGCCATTTCTTTCCAGGTGCTTTTGCAGCCCGGGTGGGAGATTACCACCTCGCTTGGCCAGGCCCGGCGGCAGTCCACTCGAATGGCCCAAAAAAAACTCCCGGATAATCCGGCGCTCCCCAGGGACAAAGAAGGGTAGATGCCCTTCTTGCCTGGCTACATGGTGGGCGGTACCGGCTCTCTTGCCTCTGCCTTTCCCTTTTTCTTTTGAGAAAGCTGGTGATGTTACTACTGTTACGGCCAGTGCTATGAGCAAACACTGAGTTTTACTTACTCTCATGATTTCCTCCACATACGGTTAGTTGGCAGGCCTCGGTCTTTTCAGGTGACTGGATCAGGCCCTTTACTTGTTGTGGCCTTTGCCATGTCCAACATGGCCGTGCCCTGCCCCACTGAGCCCATGTCCATAGAGACTCAGGCCGATAGAGCACAACTGCGTTTATCTCTCTATCCAAACTAGTTATTTAAAAGGCAGCAAGCAGTATGCCAAGGTCCATTGGGGATCTAATTAGTTGATTTCATGGGATGTTTCGAGACTTCCTGATTCGATAAAACGGTAAAATCTGTCATCTTATGTCCAAAAGTGTGTCACGGGTGAGCATAGAAAGTGGCAACGATGGACCTAGATGGCGACTCTTAAACAGCAAGACTCGCCTTTGCAAATGCCATTGTTTGTGGTGGTCGGGTTTTGTCGCTTCCCTCCAGGGAATCGCAGTCGATCTTCCAGTACCCCTCCTAGGCGCGATAAAAGTGTTTTGCACGAGCAGCAAGCAGCTTGGTCCTACCCGAGGGGCGCTGTGGTGATCAGCGTTTCGGAACTTTTTGGCTTTCACTCTTGTTTTCTTGAAAGGAAAGGGCGAAATTAATTAGAATAGGGTAGGAGGGGATTCTATGCATCAAAAACGGGCGTACAAAACAATTCTTTATGTCCTGGTACTAGTGGTGGGCTTTTTTACTACCGGTCAGACTGCCGTTGCCGGTAGTGAATCTTTTATTGAAAAACGGAGTGATGGCGTTAGCATCATTCGGCTGACCCAAGTACCGTGCCTTTTCATTGAAGCTGAGGAAAATCCGCAAACCTACCATTCCACAAAGAAGGCAGATTGCGAGAAAATCAACCGGGAAACCATCGCAAACCGGCATCTCAAAACAATCACGCTACAACCGGGAAAGTATATCTTTCGCGTAACGAATAAAAATGTCCCCTATGCGTTAGGGTTTTGGCTCCGTGGGCAAGGTCTAGGCCGAGTTACACTCCCGTCTGTTTCCGGTGGTGGTCTGAATATGGGAAAGAGCAAGGATTACGCGATCACCCTGGTCAAAGGAAATTATGCCTTTCGCTGCCCTTTAAACCCGACCCCCGACTATCCCTTGATTGTGAGATAACCCTTGGGCCTGAGTTTTTGCCTTTCTGCCTTGGATTTTACCTTCTGTTGGTGACCTAGGTGCGGGACCACCCTGGAAAAGGCCTGGCATCTGAGTTTTGAGCAATGATACGAAGAGAGCAGGAACTTGTCTGCCTACGTTGAGGTCTCTCGCACGCCTTTGAAATGAGCTACGCTGGAAACCACGTGAGAGTGTGAGCCAACGGGTAGAACGTATGCTCGTGCCAACTAACCTGAAGCGATCAGAGTGAAAAGTTATCAAAGGGTACTCCTCTATCTTCTCTTGGTGCTTTTGCTAACGAGCCTTCTTAGCCCTTGGGCGGCCTTCCTTTGGGACTTCGTTGCTGCGATCTGGTACGGAGGGCAGGGTCACCGCTACACGTTTTCAAAGATTTTCAATCGCCTCTTTATGGTTCTAGCAACCGTTCTTTTTTTTCCTTGTCGTCACCTACTCAAAATCGATTCCTTGGCACGGCTTGGTCTAAGTTCGCCGCGCGACGGCTATCGTGATGTTATTAAAGGGAGTCTGCTCGCCCTTGCATCTTTTATTACTGTCTGTCTCCTCATGGCTGTTTCCGGCGTCTACCTCATCTACTTTCGTGTCCCCTTTGAAGTGGGGCTTAGACGATCACTCAAGGCATTGCTGACCGGTATAACGGTTGGCCTCACAGAGGAGATATTTTTTCGCGGCATCATCTTCAAAGGGATGCGCGAAGACTGGAAACCCACCGGGGCTTTTATTGGCGCAAACGTGTTTTATGCCGCCATGCACTTTATCAAACCGGCACAAAAGATCTATCTGGATGACTACGGGCTATGGGCCGGCGTAGATCATCTCATGCACACCTTCAATCGCTTCCTGGACCCTCTTGGCCTCCTCCCAGGTTTTCTCGGCTTATTCCTTCTCGGAGTTGTGTTAAGCTATGCGTTTCAAAGGACGGGATCGCTCTATCTTTCGATTGGCCTACACGCGGGATGGGTCTTCGGAATCAAGACGATACGTGTCTTCGGGGATTTCAGACGTGAGAATCTCGGGTGGATCTTTGGTTCTTCCAGGCCAAAGATTATCAGTGGATTTGCCACTTGGATCGGTATCCTGGCAGTTGGCGTTCTTATTCACTGGCTCACGGAAGGGCGAACTAGGCTGTCCTCCGATCCGGTCGGTCCCCACGGTGACTCGCCGAAGTAATGAGCTCGTAACAGTCTTCACTTAACTTCTTTCGATTTTGAGAGTTATTTTGAAGCCCCGAGGTTTCTATAACAGGGTGAAGCGTAACAGCGACTTCGATAGTTCGGAGAGCAAGCAGATCCCAAAAATGGCTGGGAAAAGGCATGCCCCCATACCAGTATAACCGGTCCCTATTGGCCTCAGATATAGGCTCTTTATCGATTCGCCTATAGGCCAGGGTGAGTGGGAGTACGGCTGTCTGACTCATAAGAGGCGCAGCAAAAAACGCAGATTGAAACGGTAATACATGCTCCCCGTTGGTTGAAGTCCCCTCCGGGAATAAAAGCACATTGATCTCCTGGCCTAACTTACAGGCGATTTGTTCCACGGCCGACCGAATGGTTCCTCGCTTTCCGCGATCAACAAATATCGTTCCACACAGGGCATTCCATTGACCAACCCAAGGCCAACTTCTGATCTCTCTTTTAGATACAAATATTATCGGGAACAGACTCCCCAGGACGATACCATCAACGTAACTGAGGTGATTACTGATAATGAGGTAATTCCCGGTATTTAATTGGTGGCGCTTTCCCTCTACCATAATCTTTACACCCATGATGACTCTCAGGATACGGGAGAGGTATCTGCTAACGCTGCTGATAACTCGCCAGCGTATACCGTCGGGTACTCGGAAAAGAAATGCCCCGGCATGTACCAATGTCTCGATGGGAAAGAAAATGGCCCAACATAACAATAAAACAGTTAATTTAATTAGCCGCATGGTTCTGGTTTCAGAGAGAATTCGACGCTGGTGGAGGTCCCGCCAACTCAATACCTGTTCGTTCCATGTCCGCGTTTTTCCTTAGAGGTTTGTTGGTGGGGAAGTTGGTCAAGGGTTCAGGAGGACCACAAAACCAACGCTGGCAATGATGGCACCGGATATTCTGTGCATCCACTTTAATCCGTGATTGGTAAACTTCTTTCGAAACAGGCCGAGACTACTAGTAAGGATAACCCACCATAGGGCCGAACCGAGAAAGACACCCGATGTCAACAGTACTGCGGTAAAGTATCTCCCGCTCAAGCTTGCTACCCCCAGCCCTGCGTAGATGGCTATAAAAGAGAGCATGGTGACGGGATTTGTGAACCTCAGGAAGAACATTAAACTGTACGCTCCCCATAGCCTATTTTTCTTGGTTAACGCAACATGAATTGCAGGGTTTACCAGAAAGGTTTTAACACCCAGGTAACAGAGAAAAATACCCCCAATGGGGTGAAGCCACACCAGTTGACGATTTAAAAGACTTGATATTAACGTCAAACCGAGCGCGACCGTGCCGCCCCAGAATGCATCGGCCGTGGCGAGCCCTAAACCGGATATAAGACCATACCTCGGTCCCCCGGACATGATACGGTTGATACATAATAGGCCGATGGGCCCCACGGGGACGGCGATTACAAAACCAATAATAAGACCTTCAAAGAACAGGCTGGTTCCCATGTGTTCTCAATCCAATGTTGTTAGACAGCGATTCCTTGTTAAAAACTAAATATAACATCAAGGAACGGACTTTCAAGGGTTTAACGAAATAAGCCTATTCTTTAAGGCGATCTACAGAGTTGCAGCAATACGGCTGTACGTTGAAGAAGCGACTGAAGAGATTAAGGGGGAAGTTTAGTATCCCATAGCCCGCCAGAGCAGCAGGCTACCAACCGTAATGAACAGCAGTGACAGAAATGCCTTCATTCTTTCTCCATTCACGCGGCTGTTGATAAGGGGCGAAACCTGACCGCCTGAGACAACCGCAGGAATGGTCATGAACAGAATATTCCAGTGCACGTCCAACACACCCGTTGAGAAGACGTACGCATGTACCAAAGTAGCCGGCAATACCGTCGCGAAAACAATCAAAATGCCGGTACCAACTGCAATGCGAACGGGCAACCCGTGCCGGACAATCAGACTGGTTGTCGTCAATTCACCGATCCCGATCCCCGTGAGGCCCACCATGAGACCACCCATGGCCGACCACGCGATGCCAAAGAGGCCATGATCATAGGCATACCAATCGTGCCCTCGTGGCATGTCGGCCTGTAAAGCATGACCCGTACCCTCCTCACTTTCTAAACACCGCGCCCCTCCTTTTGTGAGGGCAAAGAGAACCGCGCCTGAGAGCACAAACATCATCACTCCAATTAATCCCGTGATAAGTTTATTCGAAACGCTGTGCGAAAGGAATCCGAACCCTATAGCTACGGGGATGGAGACGGAAAGAACCTTTTTTGCAATGGAGGTATCGACGAGCTGTCGCCGCAGATAGCCAAGCAAGGCGCTACCGAAACCAAAAACCTCAATTGCGAGTGCAAGAAATACGGCCTCAATGGGAACGATCTTCACACCCGCGATGATAGGGAAGAGAAGAATGAAGATCGGTGAAAAGAAAACGGCTCCTTCCACGCTAGAGCTCGTGGCCATGACGCATACGCAAAATGCGACTGGAAGCATCCACCAGAACTCAAAAATATACTCGATCATGCCTCCACGGTTTCCTTGAGAATTCGAACTTACTTAACACAAGAGGAGTCACTGGCCTTGGGTAGGTGGTCATGGCCTCGTGGTAAGGGAGTTATCACGAGACCGAAATAATAGCAAAGTGCCTGTCGGACCTCTTCTTCAAATAGTATAGTAGGACCACGCAGGAGAGCGAGTCGAAGGTGTGGCTGTTCATCATCGGGCTAAAAGGTAACCAAGGCGGCAAGCCTTCTTCTCTCCTGGGAAGCATTCACTGCTTGACTTCCGCATACCATTTATCATAAGTGAGATAGCCGTCGCGGAAAACAGTATACTGAGAATTCCAAGCGCGGATAGCTAGTCGGGCTGAGCCTGATAAGCCGGCGCCGTCAAGAGAAATAGTTATGTGGCATTTTATATTGTTATTACTCTGCATCACGATCTGGATGGTTAGCTTATTTTTGGTTGTTGAGGCAGCAAAGAGCCAAAAATGGGCTTTCGGTGGCTTGGAAGGTATCCCTGAACCCTATTCAGGCGTATTCCTGTCTCAGGTAATATCGCTTGTTTTTCTTCTACTGTGGTTGGTACGTACTGTTTTATTAACGGGTTTGCCTTATGAACCGTTCCAATTATTTACGCAAATTTTACTTCGTCCGGCGCAATTTACTCCAGGTTTTTTGATGGCAAGTTTTCCTCCGTTAATCGTGGGTCTGGTCAAGTTGATAACGACTCTGGCAGTTCCGAGAGATAGGCCGGTTCAGGAAGAGGAATCTCACAGTCGGCTCTGGGTAACCCTGGTGTTTGTGGTTTTTCATCTGCTGACTGCCTTGGCTGCTATCGTCATTTTTACACGCTATTTCTTGTGATGGTTCCTTCGGGGAAAAATTCTGCTTGGCTTACCCTTAAACCGGTGCTGTTGAGGTGAAGCGGAAATTCAATTAATTTTATAAGAACATTTTCGTCTTCAGATCCGGTAAAGCTGCAACAGGCCTAGTTTGAACGATTCTTTACCGATTGACTTGCTCGGCCCCGTGAGACTCAGGTGGCAAGCCAGCCTGAAAAAGCTTTCGTCGTTCTGGGTGACCAGAGGGGGTGCTGGCGGTACGGATCACCAGTCGGACCGAACAAACGGTTTGTAGATCATTCAGAAAGGAGGGTTTATGGTTTTGGTACCCATCATGGGGGTCATTTTATTGGTGGGCCTCGTGTTTTTCTTGGCGTGGTGGGAGGCCTACAGGAAATAGACCCAGCAACTTTCTAGCTCTGTGAGAGGCTCCCCAACGCAAGACAGAGCGGGAAACGAACGAGCCCGGCACAGGGGGAGTTTTTGCAACGGTCCCTCAGGATTGAATATCATCTTCTACCCATTTTCGCTTGCCGTACGCTCCTCTTCGAGTCAACGTCATGATGAATTCCTTCATTTCTTCGTCGGTGCGAAATTTTTTCTTGTCGTAGCTCTCGTAGTGAACAATCTCGGCTAACTCTCTCCGTGGGCGAGCGGCCACCGGACCTGCCGGATAGCCGATGGGGACCAAATGATAGACCTTGAAAGGCTCCGGTACGCCTAAAAGCACTTTCAGCATGATAGATAGGTAGGGAGAGCTGACGTCACTGACGTATTGAGAGCCCAGGCCCAAGCTAACAGCTGCCAAATGGATTAGCAGGGCGGCATTGGCCAGGCCCGAATAAAAATGGGAATCGGATTTTTCCTCCCTTGTCCTGATGGGATAGGATTCGTTCACACGCGGATCACCGATAACAACAATATAAACAGGTGCGTTACGGAATCCGGCTCCCGTCATTTTAGCTTCTCCTCGCGCAGCGATTTCCATTTCCCTTTTGTGCTGTTGCTGTTTGAGGAACAAATCTGCGATCTGATTTCTTTTGTCCTTGTCCCGAATTACGATAAACTCCCAGGGTTGTCCGTTACCCCCCGAGGGTGCCCACCGCGCGATATCCAGGATTGTTCGGATGGTCTCGTCAGGAACATCTCTGTCTTTTCTGAAGCCACGGATACTTCTTCGCTCCATCACTAGGTCGCGGAATTCATGGATCGTTACCATAGGTTACTCCCTGAAGAAGGTAGAAGTCGTTTTTTCTCCGTTTATCACTTGCCCTAACCATTGGACTGGGGGTATGTCGGTTGGCTCCGAGCTGGACACAGAGCTTCGAAAATCGTTCTTGATAGCGCTTATCTTTCTCGGCAGTGATAGGCACCGGTGAGACTAATAACCGCCCAACATGAAAGTCTTGTCGAAAAATTTGCGTAGCTCGCGGAGTTTGGGTCCTGCCGTCTCGGGATTGACGATTTGATATTTGTCACGGGTCAGCTCCGGGTATCTTTCTTTAGTGCCAATTCTTACCGAGCCCCGTCCAATCTGCCCCGCTATGATATTCTGGCAATCCTGGGAGAGGAGATAGTCGTATAGAAGAATAGCGGCATGCGAATGTTGGGCATGTTTCGCAAGGTAAATAGGGATGGGTTTGGTGACAAAAGGACTTAGGATGGCTACGCCGACCGGTGCTCCCTGCCGTTTCATTTGAGCCGGTCTATAGCCGTGGAGAAAGGCAGCAATCTGAAACTCTCCTGCAGCGAGGAGTTGCGCCTGCAGGGTCCGACTTCTCCTCAGAGCCGTTTGGTTTTTAGCGAGCCCTCTAAAAAAACCGTATGCACGTTCCTTCCCCCATGCATCAATCATAGCTGCGAGCACATCCTGATCCTGAGTATCAATGACAACTTTCCCTTTCCACTTGGGGTCTTGGAGGGCTTCATAGCTTTTGGGAGCAGCTTTTGGATGCACGGATTCGGTGTTGTACCCCAAGGCAACGCGCACGTGCATCATAGCGGTCCAATTGCCATTCTTGTCGTAGAATTCCTTCCGCAAATATTTTCTCTCCGGTGAAAAATACTTGGCAGTCAAGGATGCGCGAAGTAGTTCATAGCCGACGAGTGCGCTGGTTTGAATGATATCTGGCTCATATCGTCCTGCTCTAGCCTCGGTGGTTACCTTGTTAACCAGCCGAAACCCGCCGGCACGGTAATGGTCAATCGTAAGAAAAGGATACTTCTGCTTAAATCCGCGCAGGAACTTTCGAGCGTCTGAGGCGTTGGCTGTGCCGTAAAAAACCACCCTGCCCTCACGTTTCGCCCCCTCCAGCAGGGTCTTTTGTCTTGCCTTCGCTGAGAGTTCATTCAAAGATCCGACAAGCTTCTCAGCCGTTTCCGCCTGGGTGTTCATGGGGGTTAAGAAAGGACTTTCAAACATAGCGATCAGCCAAAAGAACGCTAGGAATTTCCAAAACCTGGTGAAAGTGCTAATCATCGTTATCTTCCTTCTCCTTTTCGTCGCACGGCCTCTAGACTATTGAGAGAAAACTTTTTGTGGTATACGCATTGACTTGCCTTGGAATCTGCTTTTCCTTACTCCTACCCAAAGCTGTATAAGGAAGGAAGGGTCTGTGTCAAGTGATACCCCCATGTTAGCGACTAGGCCGCTGCGCCTAGTCGAGGTGAGTCGCTGGTTGGGAGGGTTCGTTACCATTCGGCATCGGATGGGAGAAAGACAACGGGTAGCCGTCCTACATGGTTTCGGATACCGAAGCCTTCCGGCGAGGCATTATCCGGGATGCTTGGAATGCCATTCGAAAACGGGAGAGGGATTAGACCTGTGGCCATAGAGGTCGTCGCAGGGTTGATCTACCGGGAAAACCATCTGTTGGCCTGTCAAAGAAGAAAGGGCGGTGCCTTTCCCCTAAAGTGGGAGTTTCCGGGAGGCAAAGTAGAGCCGGGGGAGACATACCTGGGCGCTTTGCAAAGGGAACTGAAAGAGGAACTGGAGATAGAAGTGCTTTCCGCCACAGAGGTCTTTCGCTACAAGCATTCTTATTCGAATCAGATGGAGGTGGATCTCCTATTCTTCCGGGTCAACCATTATCAGGGAGCAGTTGCCAATCGAGTCTTTCACCAACTTCTATGGGTTGCGCCGCGGGAGCTTAAAGATTTAGATTTCCTTGAGGGTGACCGGCCACTGATCGAAAAATTGGTCAGCCGTGGGTTGCGTCTGTAGAAAACTTTTATGTCAGCCAGAAAACTGTTCCTGTCGGTCACGGTTTTGGCCTTCCTTGTTGTTGCGATGAGTTTTCCCGCCCGTGCGGAAGAAATTATGGTGTCAGCAGCCGCGAGCCTAACGGATGTTATGCGTGAGATCGGAGAAATTTATGAATCGAAGAGCCATAACAAGGTTTCCTTTAACTTTGGCGCTTCCAGTAAATTAGCCAGACAGATTGATGAAGGCGCCCCGGTGGATCTCTTTTTTTCTGCCGATCTGGATAAGATGGAGTACCTCGATAAAAGGGGATGGATCGAGGGTGCTTCACGTAAAAATGTTCTCTCCAACAGCCTGGTCATGGTGGTTCCGGAGGAGTCGAAGCTGGGTATTGAGTCTGTCGGGGACCTTATTCGGGGTGACGTTCGCCGGATCGCGGTCGCCGAGCCTTCTTCGGTACCAGTTGGAATCTATACGCAACAATACCTTGAAAGGGATGGACTTTGGGTTCGGATCAAGAGCAAGGTCATTCCCGTAGCAGACGCCCGCGCGGCCCTAGCCGCGATTGAGTCGGGGAATGTCGATGTCGGTTTCGTTTACCGCACGGATGCGGCGATCTCTCCGAAAGTAGAGGTTGTTTATGAAGTCCCGAGAAATAAAGGCCCCCGGATTATTTACCCCCTGGGCCTGGTCAAGGAGTCGACGAAGAAACAGATGGGGCGCAAGTTTTTGAATTTTCTTTTAAGCGGAAAAGCGAAAGAAATTTTTCGAAAGTACGGCTTCATTGTTCTCCAGTAGTGGAGAAAGAAAAAAGAAGGGAACTTTGATTACTTTAGGTCCCGGGGCCTGGCAAATTACGCTTTTTTCCGTTTCTGTCGCGCTAGCCAGTACCCTCATGATTCTACCGTTCGGGCTCTTTGTCTCCTGGCTTCTAGCTCGCAAAGACTGGCCTCTCAAAAGAGTGTTGGAGACTCTAGTGCTCCTCCCGTTAGTCATGCCTCCAGTGGCCACAGGGCTTATCCTTTTAAAATTTTTTAGTCGACGTGGTCCCGTTGGGCATTGGCTGTATGAAAATGGAATAGAGATCATCTTTAACTGGAAAGGGGTTCTCGTAGCTATGTCGGTTATGTCTTTCCCTCTTTTAGTCCGGTCTGTTCGGACTTCGCTTTTGGAAGTGAATCCACGTCTGGAACAGATCGCCGCCACCCTGGGGGCATCTGATTTCAGGATATTCTTTGCCGTGACTTTTCCCCTTGCCTGGAGAGGGGTTGTTGCCGGCTGTCTTTTGGCTTTTTCTCGTGCTCTGGGTGAGTTTGGGGCGACCATCCTGGTAGCGGGTAACATTCCGGGGAAGACTCAGACACTATCCCTTGCCATTTTCAATTTCGTTCAGCTAGGGAGAGACGATGAAGCCTACACCCTACTGTTAATCACCGTGGTTTTAGCATTTGCTGCGGTATGGATTTCCGAATGGCTGGTTCGAGCTAAAAAGATTATGTGAGGCCAAAAAACTATGCTTTTGAAATGTCATGCCGTGTCGGCGGGGTTTTCCCTAAAACTGGACGTGTCGTTTGAATCCCAGGTCGCGTCTATTTTTGGTCCGTCCGGTGCGGGTAAGACTTCTCTGCTGGATTTCATCGCGGGGCTGCGAAATGTTTTGGCCGGGGAGATTGAGATCGGCGGGAGGATTCTTTACTCAACTAGGCAGGGCATCAATCTCCCCCCTCAAAAGCGCTTCATCGGTTATGTGCCCCAGGAGACGGCACTCTTTCCCCATCTTTCTGTAAGGAAAAACATATTGTTCGGTGCTGGTAGGGGGGTGAGTCCTCGACAGACATCAGGCGCAGACCTCAATCATGTGACGGCAGTACTGGAGATTGAGCACCTTCTAGACCGCGCAGTGACCCGTCTCTCCGGCGGCGAATGTCAAAGGGTCGCCTTAGCACGCGCGATGGTCTCACATCCTCAATTGTTACTTTTAGATGAACCCCTTGCTTCATTGGACATAGGGTTAAAAGAGAGAATTCTCCCTTATCTACGGCGAGTGCGGGATGAGTTTGGGATACCTATGATCTACGTAACCCATAACCCGACTGAGGTTCTTTCGCTGGCGGATTGGGTTCTTATTCTCAATAAAGGCAAATTGGTGGTGCAGGGTGTGCCGCAGGAGGTCCTGGTTACAAGCTCGGTGTTGTCTCAGCTGGATCGGAATGAGGTGGAAAATGTTTTTAACGCAAGGTTGATTGACTCTGATTTAAAAGGGGGTAGAAGCAGGGTTCGGTTTGAATCCGGCCGGGAGCTTTTTGTCCCCTATACGGCTGGGGCTGCTGATGCCCCTCTCCAGATCGGGATCCGCGGTGACGACATACTGGTTGCAATCAGACGCCCGGAGGAGATTTCGGCAAGCAACGTTCTGCAGGGGGTTATTCGGCGGATCGAAATGCTGGAAGGACAAATTGTTATGAGAGTGGAAGCTGGAGACCTTTTCTATGTCAGGCTTACCTCTTCGGCCGTGGAGAGACTCGACTTGCGAGAAGGGGGAGAAGTTTTCCTTGTCATCAAGGCGAGATCTTGCATCATTCTCTAGCGTAAGCGGATCGGGGTCTGCCTATCGTTCTCTAGCGCGTTTGTCGTGATAGAAGCAGATTCTGTACTCGATCGTGACTATGAGGAACCCGGCGGCTTGCAGCGGGCACCAAACCGACGTGAATTTGACAGAAAGGGCATGAAGAGGCTACCCTAGTAAACACGTTTATGAAGATCTCAATGGGTAGAATGACACCCGTGGCCTTGGGGTTTGCCGTCCTGTGGGTTTTGTTGGCAGCAGGTGTGGTACAAGCAGATATTTATACCTTTCGGGATTCTCATGGGGTTATCCATTTTACCAATGTCCCTGCACATCCCGGCTATCGTCGTATCATAGGAGGTGTGCATAAGGACTCGCCGTCATTGATGTCTCCTGGTCATTTTGGGGAGATCATTCGCTCCGTGTCAGAGCGGTACGGTGTGGACCCGCGATTAGTTCAAGCGGTCATTAAGGTGGAGTCTGACTTTGACAGAAAGGCCCTTTCTCATAAGGGGGCTCAGGGTCTAATGCAGCTAATGCCTGAAACTGCCCGTAGGTATCAGGTGAAAGACGTCTACGATCCGAAACAAAATATCAAAGGAGGCGTGCAGCACTTGAGCTCGCTTCTCGGTCGTTTTCAGGGTGATATTCGTTTGACTCTTGCGGCGTACAATGCGGGAACTAAATCGGTGGATCAATACGGGGGTATTCCCCCATTCGCTGAGACAAAGGAGTACGTCCGGCGGGTTTTGCAAACTTATCGGCGCTATCGTGGGAACGGTCCCATCTCGGTTAGAACAAACGCGCAACGTTACAATTAAGATCAAGCCCTCCGTGTGGACGCTGCCCAACCTGCTGAGCCTCTTTCGTATCGCCATTATTCCAGTTCTGGTTTATCTTTTAACATTTCCTGACCGCGTTTCGGCTTTTCTAGCGGCTTCTCTGTTTCTTATTGCTGCTTTTACCGACTATCTGGACGGGTACCTGGCACGGCGCCGGGGAAGTGTCTCCAATTTTGGGAAAATTATCGACCCGCTAGCCGACAAGCTCATGATCGTGGCCGCGCTGATTATGCTTGCGGCGATAAATCGCCCAGGTGAACCCGGGGTCCCTGCGTGGTTAGTTGTTGTGATTGTTGCGCGTGAGACTGTGGTAACGGTGATTCGCGGGATTGCGCTGAAAGAAGGCGTTATCATGGAAGCAGAAGAGTTGGGAAAATATAAACTCATCCTTCAGGCCTTTGCGGTCTTTGCCTTGATCGTTCATTACCGCTATCTGGGAATCGATTTTTACGTGGTGGGGATCTACTTTCTGGTAATGGCGACTATTGTTGCCTTGTGGTCCGGGGTTAATTATTATGTTAACTTTTCACGCTTGTTACAAGGTCAAACGAGCGCCGGTACGCCGCAGGTAAATTGACAAGAATCTTGGTTTAGAGTAGACAGTAATATTATGCGGGTGTAGCTCAGTTGGCTAGAGCGTATGCTTGCCAAGCATAAGGTCGTGGGTTCGACCCCCATCACCCGCTCCAGTTTTAAGCCCCTGATTTCTCAGGGGCTTTTTATTTTCCGGGGTAAAATCGAATGACCTGACAAAACAGTTCTTCTGCTTCCTTGATGGGCCGAGGAAACTGCTTGGCTTTTTTCTTTAGCGCGACCTTGCTAGTTGCGTTTTTCTTTACTTTTGCGCAAAAGGGCGAGGAACTCCTGGGCATTGAGAGAGAGCGGCCTATCTTTTCGGTAAACAATGAAGCTCTGACCTTCAAAGTTTCCCACCGGAAGCTTGATTATTTTAAATTCACCCTTCCTTACTTCCGGCGCAATGGTCTCCTTAAATAAAATTCCTATCCCCATTTTTCTTTTGACCGCCGCTTTGACCGCTTCAGGGGAACTACAGCGCATGGCCACTTGGGGCTTAAATCCCAACTTCCTCATGTTCTCAAAAAACCGGTTGGATGTGCTCCTGCCCCGTACCCGTTTTCTGGCTATGAAAGCCGTTTGCTCCAGATCTTGCCAGGTAACTTTCTGTTTTTTAGCCAGTGGATGGTTTCTAGGAACAAAAACCGCCAGCGGCTCATGGCGGTATG
>JBHHYU010000063.1:0-18884 GCA_046757725.1 Binatia bacterium | reverse complement strand
CTGTTTTTACCCAGCAAGCTGCGGGGAATTAACCCGTAGCGATTAAAGAAGCATGGCCTTTCCCAAGTTAAGCTTCCTACGGTTTTTGGACCACCAGATGGTTTACTACGTCCTTGACTCCCTTCACCTTCCACGCGATATTTTCCGCCCGTTCCCGACGCAAGGCAGACTCGACCGTGCCGGTGAGGTAAACAACGCCATTGTCGGTTTTCACGCTTACTCGCGTAAGGTTCATGGTCTTCTCCTTGACGAGTTGCGTTTTTACCCATGTCGTGAGGGTCGCGTCATCGATGTTCCGTCCCACGGTTTTTCCCGTAAGCGCCTGGCATCCCGTTATCAGAGTTAGAACAAGCAGGGGCTTTATAGAAGTTTTTACAAATCTGTTCATAACCGCACCTCCTATGCGTATTTTAGCTATCATATTTCACTGCCTTACTACAATCGCTTCAGAGGCTATTATTTTCATCCTTTGGACAAAAGATACACAGGCTCCCGGACACCTTCGGTGCCTGGCACTGGAGCGGACTTCTGCATCCCTCTGGCTATCTAAAACACGAAAGTATAGAATGGGCTCTGTTTTTGAAAACACCTAACTCTAAAACCAAATAAAAGTGAGGAATCAACTATTTCTTTCGTAATCCTGCCCATGCCGTATGGATGCCTCGACTGTCAGAAACTGTCCGAGGCATCCCTCAAGGCTCTAGAAAATGCTTTAGGGTGGTGGCAAAAGTCCATGCGGATCTCGAAGAATGAAACATTCCTAGTGCTTGCGAGTTACACGGAGGATACAGAGTTGGAGCTACGCTTACGGAAAGAGGTAGTCCTTCGCACTTTTTCTGAGGAAGAATTTTCCAAGCACGTGGTGACTCTGAGCGCCAAAGATGAAGAAAACCTGGCCCACAAAATCACACGGACTAGAACCATTTTACCCATCGAGACCCTGACCGTCTTTGTCGAGTCCCGGCATGCCTTGAGTATCAGGCCTATATTCAGAAGGAAGTTCAGCAGCGCCTTAGAAATCAAGACGTTCAAAGCCAACTTTGAGTTCAATCATCGTTGGATCAGCACCTCCTCGTCTTTAACATGGCTCCTCTGGAATTTCCTTCTCAGGGTCCGTTTTAAACTCAGGGAACGGATGGGACGCCGCCTCCGCAAGAGACTTCGTTCCCTATTCTGGTCGTAGTCCCCCGACACGACGGAAAGCTACCGCAACAGGTTGGCAACCGCCATCCTCGGATTTGCGTGGTAAGATCACCGCAAGCTCCTTAACAGCGGCTCCAAAACTTTCCAGACGTTTTTTGCCAGGATTTTATGGCCCTCTGAAGTGGGGTGCATACCGTCAGGGAGGTTCAGCCCCGGAACACCACCGACCCCCGCCAATAAGAATGGTACGAGCAATGTTTGGTTCTTCCTCGCTAAAGAAAAAAAAATGGATCGAAACTTGCCGGCGTAGACAGGTCCCAAGTTAGGCGGAACCTGCATCCCCACTAGGACGATCCTCACATTCGGGTACCTCTCTTTCGTCCGATCCACAATGGCCTGTAGGTTCCGCCGGGTCACCTCCACATCAATACCACGTAGCCCGTCGTTGGCCCCGAGTTCGAGGACCAAGATGTCGATTTTACGTTGTAATAGCCACTCGATGCGACGAAGCCCGCCGGCGGAGGTCTCTCCGCTTTGACCGGCGTTAATAACCTCAAACTTCCACTGCCGGGAATTGATCTTCTCCCGTATCAGAGCGGGAAAAGCCTGGGAAGGATCCAGTCCGTACCCCGCCGTCAGGCTATCCCCCATAAAGAGAATCACTTTGGAGCCGGATGAACCGGCAGAGGTAACAGACAGGGCTGTCACCGGACTCAAGAGGCATAACCATAAGGCAAGGTAACTGATCCGCATCATAGGGGACGGGTTGTATCCAACTAACAATAACTTTATAGTAACTTATCATAGCAATCTGTCTCCGCAAGCTCCGCCGACGGTCGGCTTGTTCCCTGCCCCAACCTTTCGAACAATGAACAAAAGAACCATTCTGAGCGTTCAACATTTGAGCAAAAGTTATCCAAGCGGAGCCGAATCCGTGGCTGTTCTTCATGATGTCTCTTTTTCCATCGACGAGGGGACAACCTGTGCGATTGTAGGTCCCTCGGGAAGCGGCAAAACAACACTCATCGCTTTGTGCGCAGGTCTTGACCGGCCCACCAATGGCCGGGTGACCTTGAACGGTATACACTTGAATGACTTGGCAGAAGATGAACTGGCCAACGTACGGTGCCGTTATATAGGCTTTGTTTTTCAGAGCTTCCAACTGCTTCCAACCCTCACCGCTCTAGAAAATGTAATGGTCCCGGCTGAACTACGCATGGAGAGTCATGCCAGAAGCTACGCCGTGGAACTTCTGGCAAAGGTCGGATTAGAAGGCCGCCTTCACCATTATCCCGTACAACTTTCAGGCGGCGAGCAACAACGTGTCGCTATAGCGCGAGCCTTTATGAATCGACCGAAGATCCTTTTTGCGGATGAACCTACCGGAAACCTCGATGCTCAAACCAGTGACAACATCATCAAGCACCTCTTCGAAATGAACGAGGTCCTGGGAACCACGCTACTGCTGGTGACGCACGATCTGGACCTGACCCGAAATGTTCAGCGGATCATTCGCCTCAAGGGTGGGACCATCGCATCCGATACCGATAATGCAGAGCCAACCGCAAAGAGTGATGCGAAGGTCTTTATCTAAAGAAACCGTCCGCACCATGAGATCCGGTACCTCCATTTTTACCAGCTGGGTTTGGAAGATGGCCTGGCGCGATAGTCGTGCCAGCCGAACAAAACTTCTCTCTGCCATGGCTTCCGGACTCTTTGGGATTGCGGCTCTCGTAGCCATTACCTCCTTTAGAGAAAATCTCGAAGACGCTATTCAGTTTCAGGCAAAGACGTTACTGGGAGCGGATCTAGTTATAAAGAGTCGGCAACCCTTCTCCGAGAAAGCAGAAGAGCTGATCAGCTCTATCGGCGGTGAGCAGTCACATCAGATCAGCTTTGCATCGATGGTCTATTTTCCCAGAAACAAGGGGATACGGCTGGCACGGATCCGAGCCTTGCGGGGAACCTTTCCATACTACGGCGTTCTTGAGACGGTACCCGTGGCCGCGGCTCAGGACTTTACCAGTGGGCGCAATGCCCTGGTTGACGACAGTTTGATGCTGCAATTTGACGCCCGCGTCGGGGACACTGTCAAAATAGGCGCTGTGAGTTTCCGTATCGTGGGGAGGCTAAAAAAAATACCTGGTGAGGCGCCGGCGGCTTCCTTGATCCGCCCCAGGATATTCATTCCTATGGCCTACCTGGGTCAGACCCGGCTGATACAGGCGGGCAGTGTGGCTAGATATAGGGTCTTTTTCAAATCTGAACACGACTTCGATACGGAGAAGCTGCTTGAAAGGATAGAATCTCACGTCACGGAGTTTCACCTAGAGGTCGACACCGTTAAGAAACGTAAAGCCAGGATCGGATGGGCCATGGAAAACCTTTCCCGATTTCTAAACCTGGTAGGCTTTATGGCTTTGTTGCTCGGTGGGATTGGCGTGGCCAGCGGGATTCAGGTGTACACCAGACAAAAAATAAATACGGTGGCTATTCTGCGATGCCTGGGGGCCGAATCGAGGCAGACTTTTATGGTTTACTTGATCCAGTCTGCCTCTATGGGGCTTGTTGGATCCTTTATCGGGGCCCTCCTGGGGATGGGGATACAGAAGTTACTGCCCCTTGTTCTTACCGATTTTCTTCCCATGAGAGTCACCGTCTCTTTCTCTTTTTCAACCCTCCTCCTGGCCATTGGTATCGGACTGGGTACAGCCATACTCTTTGCGCTTCTCCCCCTGGTATCTTTAAGGAGAATTTCACCCCTCCTTTCGCTACGGTCTTCTTTCGAAGGAGTAGCACCGGAATCCAGAGATTTGCTCCGCTGGCTGATTTACCTTCTCATTGCCGCTGTTATCAGCTCGTTTGCTGTCGCACATACCGCCCATTGGTCCCAAGGCCTAGCTTTTGCGGGTGGGATCCTCGGTGTGTTTGCGCTGCTAGCCGTAACGGCCAGGCTGATCAGGGCTCTTGTGAAAAGCAGTTGTCCGGACTCGTGGCCCTATACATGGCGTCAAGGGTTGGCTAATCTTCATCGTCCCGGCAACCAGACCCTGGCACTCATGGTTTCCGTGGGCCTGGGTACTTTTCTGATCTTGATCCTCTATTTAAGCCAGAAGATGTTGCTGGAGCAGGTGTCTCTGACGAGTAAAGCCCATGAGCCCAATATGGTGCTGTTCGATGTTCAACCGGACCAGCGGGTGGCTCTTTCCGACCTCCTTACCTCTTTGGGTCTACGTCTATACCAGGAGGTACCTGTCGTCACCATGCGGTTGGCTACCGTCAACGGAAAGCCGACCGAGACAATTCGAGCCGACCCAAAATCAAAAATCCCGAAATGGGCACTTCGAAGAGAATACCGGTCAACCTATCGGGACCACCTTATAGACACGGAGATGATCACGGCAGGCAGGTGGCAGGGCAATGCGGTCCGCCGATCCGAATTGATCACCTCAGAGACAGTCCCGGTCTCCCTGGAAAAGGGGCTGGCGGAACGTCTAGAGGTCACCCTCGGTGATAAGCTGGTCTTTGATATCCAGGGAGTGCCGGTTACGACCGTAGTTTCCAGTATTCGTAAAGTGGATTGGCAACGTGTACAACCCAATTTCTTTGTTGTTTTTCCGACTGGAGTCCTGGAAAAGGCCCCGCAGTTCTATGTCCTGGTAACACGAGTTCCTACAGCCAAAATTTCCGCGACGCTGCAGCGTATGGTTGTAGAAAAATTTCCAAATGTCTCCACGATTGACCTGACGCTCATCATGAATACGGTCGATGCCATTCTGAGTAAGGTTTCCTTCGTAATACGATTTATCGCTTCGTTCAGCATCCTGACCGGTTTGCTGGTGCTTGCCGGGACGGTTCTTACCAGCCGATCCCAGCGCCTGAAAGAGAGCTCCCTTTTGAGAACACTGGGTGCCCCCCGCAAAAAGATCGTAAAAATTATCGCTATTGAGTATCTGTTTCTAGGAGGGTGCGCCGCTGCTTCCGGAATCATTCTCGCTTTAATGGCCATTTGGGTCCTGGCCTATTACTATTTCGCAACAATCTTTGTGCCCCCATTGTTGATGCCTGTGATGGCACTGATCCTCGTCACAGGGGTTACCATCCTGGCCGGGATCCTGGGAAGCCAAGGTATTTATAATCGTCCAGCCCGGGAGGTGCTCCGGACCGAGAGCTAACCCGTGATAGACCCAGTGATGGTACTACCTTCAAAGATAAATCCTTGGGCGAGTTTTGTTGTTGGCCGGGAAAAAGATCGTATGGATGTATCCAGCCCAAACGAGATGGGAGGTATATTTTGATGGCCTCAACAAAAGGAAAATTCAATGTCGGAGGAATTCTTCTGGACCAACCGTTTAAAATACGCCGTCTCGGCCACTTTGGATTCAATTTAATGAACATGGAAGAAGGGGTTCGCTTGTACAAGGAAAACCTAGGGTTCCGGATATCCGGCAGGCGTGACCTCTCAAGCCGGGCCAAAGACTAGACGCAGATCGCATGGTTTGGCGACCTCAACACCTAGGCCCGAGCGGGCCAGGAGAAAACCCTCCAGCGGAGACTGGCCGGCAGAGCTGGAACCGATGTCGGATACCTACCAGGGAGAGCCTTACCTGGGTCCGTGGGGATAAAAACAGTTGATCTCTTGAGCAACGTGGGTATCTTCAAGCTAGCTATCGAACACCTCGACCCTGATCGCCTCACCTCTTCCTGACTGAGGACAGGCGCTCACAGCAACGAGGCAGTCCATTTCAGCTTTAAAGTCAACCCATGCCTCTTTCTCCGGGCGAATGAGGGTATCGAACATTTCACCTGTATTCGGATCGATTCGCATTGTCTGAAAAATATTGAAAGGGCTCGGGATATCTTCCGGCGGAATGTCCCAGGGTTTCAAAGCCTCGATCAGGTTCTCCCAACATCCGTGATCAGGAATATCCTCCGGAGCCTTTGGATTTAAGTCATCCCCTTCCACGAATTTCCGGCGTGCCAGCCCTTTCGCAACCAGCTCAAAACGCTTTCTGCTGCACATCCCCTTCTGCAAATCATGTCTACCCTCTTTAAAGGTATCTTCGACTATGCTTAGCATCGGATTGTTGAGCTTGGAAATGAGCTGATCCCCGCGGCTGATAAAAATCTTCACCTGATTGCTTTTTGTCCTTGCTTGATCAAACCTTTCCCTGAGGTCGTTAAGGTTAAACGCAACAAAATCCACTACGGTGCGACCTGCAACACGTATCCTTTGTCCCTTCTTAACAGCAAACGCCCCACCAGAATTTTTTGGTATCCATTCGTTTTTCAATGTCGCCATAGGAGCCCCTTTTGTTTTTAGGTTTATGAAGCAAGAGATATGCCATTATGGAATCAAAAATGTCAATCCTCTTCATCGCCAATAGAAACAGCTTCAAATGATTCTTTTTGCCTTGCAAGGGTCTGTGTGGATAGAGGTGATTAGCCTTGCAAGGCACCGAGCACCACCTGCAGTGCCACCTGCAGCCCTACGTGCAAGCCCTCTTCATTCATCTCGAATTCCGGCGCATGATGGGGTTTCGGAGGCCTACTCGACGGTGCGACCCCCACCAGAAAATAACAGCCTGGTCTTTCCTGCAAGAACCGACTCATATCGTCGCCACCCATCACGAGCTCGCCGTCAACCAAAGCTCTGCTCCCCAGTACGTCCACTGCGCATTGACGCACAAAAGCAGTCACTCGAGGATGATTGACCACAGCGGGAATCTCCATTCCCCGGAACGACAGCGCCGCCTCAGCCCGGTAAGCGCGGGCCAGATGGCTGGCAAAGTTTCCCAGACGTTCCATGACCTGCGTCCGTACACCTGGATTGAAAGTACGAAGGGTCCCACGCATCATTGCCGTAGTGGGAATAATGTTGTCCTGGGTACCCGCGGTGATTTGCCCAACGGTGAGGACAGCAGGTTCCTGCGCCTTGATTTCCTTGGACACAAGGTTTTGCATACCGAGCAGAATATTAGCCGCCACGGTGATAGGATCGATCGCCTGATAAGGAAAGGCGCCATGCCCACCTTTTCCCTGGATCTCTACCTCGAAGCCGTCTGTTGAAGCCATAAGGGCACCAGAACGCACAACCACCTGGCCCACCGGCAAGCGGGTGGTCAGATGCATCCCATAGACCTCGTCCACCCTTGGATTGTCCAACACACCGGCTTCGATCATTGGTCGTGCCCCCCTGCCGACTTCTTCAGCCGGTTGGAAAATGAAGACAGCTGTACCACAGACTTGGGCACGCCGGGCAGCTAGGATTTCCGCCAGTGTTAGAGCAATGGCCGTATGCCCGTCATGTCCACACGCATGCATCACGCCGGGCGTACGTGATGCAAAGGGAACATCAACCGCCTCTGTCACCGGCAGGGCATCAATATCCGCACGCCAAGCGATGGTACGCCCTGGCCTGTCCCCATGGAGGACCACCACCACTCCTGTCTGACTGACACCGGTCCTCACCTCCAACCCGGCCCCATGCAACCGCGTCGCGATGATTTCCGCGGTCCGATGTTCCTGAAAGCTCAGCTCGGGATAGCAATGAAAATCCCGCCGCAATGCTATGAGGCTATCCTTCCGGGAGCGCACTTCATCGGACCATGTCGAATCGGTTTTCGTCATCAGGCTGTCTCTTCAATGGACTAACTTATCTTTGGCCCATCCAGGTTGGTTCAGCGGCTTCACGCCAGCGCCCACGAATACTTTTAATCTCTTCCGAAGACAGCAATCCCGCCTCCAGTAACGCAGCGTTTTCACTCCACCTCCCTGGCTTGGTGGTTCCAACAATGACAGTCTGCACGCCAGGAACACTGAGTGTAAACCGTAGGGCTGTCGCAACGGCCTCTTTGAGTTTGTGGTGGAGGAAGTCATAGTTCAGCTTTCGCAACCGCTCCCAGTATACATGATGATAAGGATCCGTCGGCATCCGGCCTGTCCGCCAAGCCACGTTGGCGAGAGGACGCTTTGCAATAACGCCAACGTTGCGTTCACTCGCAAGGGGCAAGGTCACGTCAAGCGCTCCTTGGTCCGCAATGTTAACGGAAGTTTGTAAGGTATCGAACTGACCACACTCGATGGCATACCGTGCAGCGGGGTCGTCCCCGCTGTAACCAATGTAGCGTGTGTACCCTCGAGCGCGCGCCTCCTGCAAGGCCTCAATAGCAAATCCGTTTCTCAGTTCAGCCTCCGAACAACTATGCAATTGGATCAAGTCCACATAATCGGTTCGCAAGCGGCTCAAGCTTCGCTCCATGCTCTGAAGTATCGACGATGGCCTCCAATCCTCCAGCCCCCACCTCTTAGGATGCCCACACTTAGTGAAAAGATAGTAGTCCTTACGCCGAAAGGCTATGGTCTGCCCAATCAATTCCTCGCTCTTTAGGTAGCATTCGGCAGTATCAATGACATTAAGCCCTGCATCCAATGCCTGGTTTAATAATCTTGATACCGTCTTCTCGGTCGCGTTCTGATACCCGATCTCCGAACCGCCGAAACCGAGCACGCTGACTTTCATGTCGGTCCTGCCTAACTGACGTCTTTCCATTCCTCAGCCGTCCTTTTAGACAAATGACCCCACACATGACCTCGCATAACCGAGCCGCGGGTGGATGATGATTTGCGCCCCCTGCACAATCTATAGCTCGCTCTCCAGTACCTCCAGGCCATCTAAGCGGTCGATGAGAAAAAGCAGATTATCGTCACGACGAAAGATATCATTGCTCTGGACGATCTTCTGGCCCTTGCCTGGGAAAGGCATGTAATAACCCACTTCTTCCGGCTGGTACGGGTTGGAAACGTCTATAGCACGCAGGCCCCCGGCAAACCAAGTAACGTAAAGAATGTTGTCGTAGACCTGTTCCGCCGGCTGATGGGCACCAAAGCGCTCACCTTCAACCAATTCCTTATCCTGGGGAACCATAAAAGTCGAGATAGGTACCGGACGAGTCTCGTCGGTGATATCCACGACCCAAAGGAACGCCGATGGTTTTGGAGTGAGTTTCTGAGCTTCCTCGTCCGTCACTACCAGAATATCCCGACCCATGAGCTTTCCCGGCATGGGCAGTGTTGTGTGAGTTGGACTTGGATAAGGCGGGCTCCAATCTAAATGACTCACCATCGTGGGTTTGCTCATGTCGGAAATATCCAGGATGACGAAGCCCCCGTGCCAGTAACTCGTATACAGTCGATTCCCTCTTCTGATTGGGTGATGGCAACGATGAATCGGCCCCTCCCACGTCGGCGTTTCGCCACCGTCGATCCATTGTCCCGGCAGCCACCAGCGCCCCACCTGCTCTGGCCGGTTGGGGCTTTTCAGATCCAGGATCATGACGATATTACCCAGGTATCCCTCCATCACTGGAGAGAAGTAGGCATACCTCTCGTCGGAGGTAAAACGGTGAACGCCTCTACCTGCGGCCTTGAAAAAGGCGATCTCCCGAGGTGTGGTCCGACCAGAAATATCAAAGACTTTCAGTCCCCCCTGCCCTTCTTGGCTTCTCCTATACCTCTCATAGTTAACGAGCATTATATCCCCACTGACGGTTACCTTATGAGAGTGAATTCCCGGTGGCACTTCAAGTTGTGCGATCAGGTGGGGATGCTTCGGGTCTCGTACATCGATGATGGAAGTTCCAAAAGGAGGATCCATGTGGCCGACATAGGCATAGCCATTCTCCACAACGATCTTGCCGCCTCCCGGAAGATCCATCCGTCCAACCTGCCTTATTTTTTTGTTCGTTCCGTATTGCAGATTACCGTTTGTCTCCATTTCTGTTCCCCCAGTTCGGTCAAATTGCCTTTAGCGGAAGACACCGAGCCATGTGCCATACGATAGCTAGTGCATTATTCCCCCACCCTCTACCACAAGCAACTGGCCGGTCATGAAGTCGCTATCTGAGCTTGCCAAGAAGAGAGCTGTACCCGTGATATCCTCGGGCAATTCGATACGACTGAAGGCTCTCCGGTTTATGCCGGATTCCCGCCGCTCCTTAACCTTATCCGTTACCGCTTCTTCACTCATGGTCGATCCCGGAGTTAGGCAGTTTACATTGATCTTCCATGGACCCAGTTGTCTGGCCATGACCCGAGTCAGGGCAACGACTGCGCCTTTCGAGGATGTGTAGTGCGGCATGTTACCGGTACCGCCAAAGAATGTACCTGATGCGATATTTATGATCTTGCCGCTCCTTTGGGCCTTCATGGTCGGAATGACCGCCCGGCAACACATAAAAACTCCTTTGAGATTCACTTCCAATACTCGGTCCCATTCTTCCAGGGGTAAATCTTCCACTAAGCCTTTCCATAGTGGTTCCGTGACATAGATGGCCGCGTTGTTGAGTAAGACATCAATCCGCTTGAACCGTTCCACGGTCTCCCTGACCAAGCCTTCGATGCTCCGGTAATTCCGAACATCCGTGGTGCGGGCCCAGGCTGAATGTCCCCCGTCGCGCAACGCTGCGGCCACCGAGTTACCTGCTCGTTCATCGAGTTCGGCGATGACCACGTGAGCCCCCTCTTCGGCGAACCTTTGAGCATAAGCCTTCCCGATTCCGTGCCCAGCTCCCGTAATTACGGTTACCTTACCCTGCAGTCTCACGATGAACCCTCCTATGAGTTGCTGGGTCCTTCTCGCTCTTGCCCAAACCTACTTATGAGAAAACGATTAATAGCCGACGATTCATACAACCATCGCACCCCTCCCTCGCTATCTTGAATTCTCAGACAGGGCACCGTCGAACTCCCGCCTTTGGTTATCAGTTCGTTTCTATATTCGGGAAATTCGTGAATGTCTCTGAGGTCGATGTCTAGATTCAGCTCTTTGATCACTTTTCTCACCCTATGGCAATAGGGACATGTCGGATATTGATAGAGCGAGAGGTTCTGGGTTTCTTCTCGAATAGCGTGATCCTCGGCGATGGTACGCCCGACGGGGCGTTTGATAAAAAGCCCCTTAATTTTCGAAAGTAACTTTCCCATCCTATCCCTTGTAGGTGGGTTCCGGCTGGCTGAAAAAGTGCTCTATCAGGTGGATGATGATGCCGTGGTTTTTTTCATGAAGGCTTGCATGCGCAACCCCAGGCATGACGGCGAATTGCTTGTCCGGATTGGGAAGGAGCTCGAAAAAGGACCGAAGGTCCTCAAAAGAAGCGATTCCATCATACTGGCCACGCGTGATCAGAACGGGGCATCTGATCTTGCGCGGATTCACCAGGGGAAGCCGCTCGCACATGTCGATGTAAGTTCCGTTCGGAATGGAATTATCAAGGACACATATGGCATCGGCGTACGCGTTGACGACGTCCGTGAAGGCGGTGCCTGGATGATCCCGTGTGAAGATGGATCTGACAAACCCTCGGCTGACGGTTCGGCGGGATTCGGGAGCTACCCCCGCAAAACGCTTACGCCGATCCGCAAGCGTAGGGCTACCCTTTCCGGTCCAGACAAACCCATCGAGTACTATGCGTCTGGCGAGTCCCGGATAACGTTGCGCAAAGAGCGCGGCGCGCAGGGCGCCGGATGAGATGCCATATAGGTAGAAAACACCAGTGCCAGTCAGCTTTTGGATGGTACGGGATGCCGAGAGCAGGTTGTCCGCGCCACGCTCGATCCCGCACACGACCTTCCGTGTTTTCGTCGATCGGCCATATCCCTCAAAGTCGACACACCAGACGTCGTAGTCTCGGCTAGCAAGGTGGTCCATGAGCGAGTAACCGGGACGACCTTTAACCTGGAGATCAAACGTCGGGGTGGACGCCATGGAGGAGCCGTGCGCCAGGAGAACTGTTCCTCTTACCTTTCGCAATCCGCTCTTCCTTTTCCGCCAGAGGAACAGATCCGCTCCCTTACTCCGGGTCCAATGCTGGCTTCCTATGACTTTACTCTTCGGCATGGTTCCTCCCTTTTTCCTTTAAACAGTAAACTTATTTTATCTTTCCCTCGGATTCAATGATGCTTCAGGTCATTTCGATCTATACTGCACCCTGAAATTTTCAAACCGCACCTGCACTCCTTAAGAGATTACACTGTTTGTATCAGGATGGTTCCCGACATAGAATCGTCTACGACTTGCGCATTGCACCATAGCGCAAGGTTGGAGAGAGAAGACTCAGAGTATAGTCCATTGCCGTCTTTCACACCACGGTGCCCCAGAGCTTAAGAAATGGCATTCGCCGGGGAGAGGTGAATTATGATGAGACTATGGGCAAACAGTGTCCTTCTACTGATCTTCCCCCTAACATCTGTTGCCTGGGCGGATGGAGGTCACGGGCATGCTTTTTCAGAGAACCTTCCTGCACCGTTATGGGTCTGGGCCGTAGGTTTTGGGGGGCTAGCCCTTATAGCGTTTCTTCTTATTCATCAGGTCAGGCGCGGCAGGCTTCTCGGTGAGAGGTTCACAGGTTTTAGCTGGAATGCACGACTGCTTCTCCTGCGCAGTCCCTTCAGCGGTCTCTCGGTGAGCCTCTTACGCCTTCTTTTCAACCTTTACCTCTTGGCCGTTGGCTTTGACACCCTGTTTGTCGCTAAGTTTGTGGCTCTCAACTGGGCGTGTCATGGCCTGGCTGTGATTCCCTCAGGAATTCTCTCGGATCTCTTTGGTCGGCGTCGTGTCTTTCTCCTTGCCTATAGCGGCAACTTGCTTGCTACAGCGGCTGTTATCTTTATCACTGATCCAACTTTGCTTCTCGTGCTAGCGGTCTTGATCGGTTTCTTTGAGGGCGGCCATGCGATCGTTGGTCCCCCATTCATGATCGAACAAAGCCGAGGCGACGAGCGTGTCCACCTCTTCAGCCTGAACGGCGGAATCCAGGTGGGTGCCGCCAGCTTAGGAAACCTGGCGGCCGGCTTGCTGCCATTACTCTTTGCCGGCGTACTTGGAGTGGGGCCAGAGACCGCCTGGGCGCGACGAGGCGCATTAATGTTCGCCCTGCCGACCATGCTCTTGTCTATGATTCCCATATATCTGATCCGGGAGCAGTGGAAGCCGATTGATATTCGCCAGTGGGCGAAGAGTATTGAAAGCTACGGGCGAATCGGGATGCTGGCGCTCACAAAAGGTCTGGCAGGACTCGGCATGGGATGCTCCGCTCCCTTTTTCAACGTCTTTTTTGACCAGAATGTAAGAGCCTCGACCGCTCAAATCGGTCTTATCTTTGCTCTGGGATCGATTTGCACTGCAATCGTGATGCTCTTTATTCCGATTGCAGTACGTCGCATTGGCCGTGTTCGCACCATCGCTTTCGTTAAGTTTCTCGGTGTTCCGGCGCTTCTCCTGCTTGGTATGTCGCACAGCATCATCTGGGCTGGATTGTTCTATATCCTAACGATACTCTTCGTCGGCGGACCTTACCCAAACCGGGGCATCTCCGATCCCATTTTCAATCTCTTTTCGATGGAAGTCGTAAAGGAACGGGAACGTGGAACCACCAATGGTATCATGCACGCCTTTGTGGAGTTTCCCATGGGCATCGGAGCTGTGATTGCCGGTCCGTATATGACGGTCGGGGATTGGCAGACCCCATATGCTATCGGGGCGGGCGCTGTCACTCTAGCCTTTGCTCTCTATTACCTCTATTTCGTGAGGATCGAGGAACATCAACCTGTCATACAGGCCGTGCCAACAAGCTGAGTTACGAATCTTCGGGCTCCAAACTTCCAAACCCGTGTACCGTAAAACCCTCTCCGAGGAGACCTGACCAGGATCCCGGCTCGAAGGGGCTCTAATACCCTGCGGTTAGCGGAGCTTCGTTCAGTTTCTCTTTTTATAAACCAGCCTTCAGTTAATCACGACGCATGTGCGAGATCGGGTGGAAACCCCGTGACGGCCTCCGTTATCGACAGCTTGAGACACCACCGGGCTAGCTCGCTGCCGGTCGCAAACCAAACACCATCGTGTTGCCTCATGTGCTGAATCAACCCGGCCAAGGCACTCGCTCTCCCCGGTCTGCTGGAAACATAAGGGTGAAACTGAAATGGGCAAAAGGTGGCGGTTGTATTGGCTTCTTTATAAAGTTCATCAAACAAAGCCTTCCATACGACCAGCGTAGTCTGGGGGTTTCCCGAATCTCTATGACCATAGGTTCTCCCGTCCCCAAAGGGTTGGCGGGGAAGCTCGACCAGTTTTCGGTCATCACCCTCCCAGACAAAGGGAAGATCATAGGAAAACGAGTTGCTGTTCCACAGATACCCTTGCTCCATAAGAAGCTCCAGACTATTCGGGCTCTGGGTACACGAACGCCACCCCATGGGGCGTTTTCCAGATATACGCTGGATAATCTCTGTCACCCGCTGAATGATAACTCGCTCTTCCTCTCTAGGTAGATCCCGCGCCACCTCGTGGTGATATCCATGTCCTGCGACCTCATGTCCTTTTGAAACAATGGCCTTCACTGCCTCAGGATATCGCTCGGCGATGCCCCCGCAGGTCATAAAGGTGGCCCTAACCCCTTGCTCCTCCAGAATCCTGAGTATCCTCCAGATCCCAGTCTTTGGTCCATACTCTGCCTGGGTGAATTCCTCATGGTTTACTCTTCCATCGGGCAAGGGCCTGACGTCCTCGCCACCCTGAAAATCAAAAGTCAAGGCCACTGCCATCTTGTACCCCTCGGGCCAGTGGGTCGCTCCTTTAAGATGATGCTCCTTTAACATCTCTGATCCCTCCTATGGATTGAAGGCCTCTGTGCAATCTCGAGCTCCACTGTCTTTGTCACTATCAACCCACACACATTCGCACCCCGCTCTGCTCAACAACACTGCTTAAAATGATCTGCTACCGCCGGTGTTTCAACCGACCTACGCTCGACTCTTCCTATACCCAGGGGCAGGGGTCGCTTTTCGCGATTAGGCCCCCTCAAGACAGGTCACCAACCTCCCCATTAGTTGGCAACTATTCTAAAGGGGGATTCTTCGCTTGGCCTCGGCCCTTTCCCACTTGGTTTCCGCCTTCTCGTCAAAAATCAAATCTTCCTCCTCAGGAATCACGAACCATGCCTTAGCTGCGATCTCACCCTCGAGCTGACCAGGGGCCCAACCGGAATAGCCCATCACCACGAGACTCCGCCGCGGACCCTTTTCTCTAGCCATGGCACGAAGAATTTTCGTATCCGCAGTGACAGCCACACCACCGCCAATGACCTGCGTTCCGTTGCCATGGTAGTCGTCCGTATGCAACACAAAGCCTTTTTCCCGCTCCATTGGACCTCCGTAGTGAAGAACAATTTGAACACCGGTATCTTCTATCTTGACACCGACAGTCGTAAGAAAAGCCGAGATAGAGCCTTTCGCAATGGGGCGGTTAATAATAAACCCCATGGCCCCTTTATTGTCATGGTGGATGATGTAAACGACCGTGTGGACAAAACGAGGATCTCCCATATCCCTGGTTGCAACTAAAAGCTGCCCGGTGAGATAATGGTTTTTCCCGGCCGCCCCGGTCATTGGCCTGCCAACCTGGATGAGTAGAAAAAGAGCGAGCACCACTACACCCCTGGCGGCTTTGCCCGGGAACGAACGGATCAGAAATGAGGGATGGATGGGGAGGGAATAAGGATAGATCAAGGTTCACACCTCTTAGCCCTCAAACTCACTCTTTTACTCTGCTCACGGATAGGGCACACCGCTGATTGTCTTTTTGTAGAAGAAGACTCACTTATTCTTGAGTGCCGGGCCGTACCTCTCCAATCAGCGACAATTGTTATGTTTCTCTCGTATAAGTCTTACAACCATTCTCTTGGCTGCCTTTTTCTTTCCTTGCACTAGCCTTTTAATCTTAAGCTCCGGTAGACCTTCTCTGCCGTAAGTGGAAGCTTAAAAACCCGCACTCCAACGGCATCAGCTACTGCATTGGCGATGGCAGCTGCGGTCGGAACATTCGGGAGTTCCCCCACAGCCTTCCCCTGATAGGGGACCGGGCCGGTAGGGCTCTCCAACAGTACAGTGGTCAGCTTGGGGATATCTTTTACACAAGGAATCTTAAAATCACCCATGCTCAGTGTAGTGATGCGACCGTCCACCATAGCGGTCTCCTCCATCAGCGCAAACCCCAAACCCATGATTGCTCCCCCGTCAACCTGCCCCTGATAGGTAAGAGTGTTGAGCACGGTTCCAGCATCGTGGGCGGTGGTGATTTTTTTTACCTCGATCCGTCCGGTTTCGGGATCCACGTCGACCTCGGCCACTTGCGCCGCAAACGAAGTCACAGGTGGGTTATCTTTCGGCTCATACATGGTCAGGTGAAAAACGGGCCCACCATTCTCCTCCACAGCCAAACGAACGATTTCATCGAATGAGATGCCTTTTCGTTTGGGGCCAATGAAACGCCCTCCCACTTGACGGACCTTCTCAGGCGCACAGGCGAGTGTCCGTGCCGCAAGGGCTACGAGTCTTCCACGTACCTCTTGTGCTGCCTTGTACGCAGCTTGACCTGACGTGTTCGTTGATTTGCTACCACCCGTCCCCGGGTCGTAGGGGAGGCTATCGGTATCTTCAAACCGGATCTGAACCCGGTCCGGTGTGATGCCCATCGTTTCACTCACAATTTGCTGAATAACGGTGTAAACACCGGGCCCGACATCGGGAACCCCTGTCAGGACAGTCAGGTGTCCGTCTCCTTCAATAGTGATGGCCGCACTTGCCTTTCCAGTAGGGGTACCGCGTTCATAAAGGGCCAATCCTCGGCCGCAATTTTTTGGTAAGCGCGTCCGACCCCAACCAGAGGCTTTCACCGCCTTTTCCACTGTCTCACGGAGGCGTATATGTTGCCACTTCTCACCAAGGGGAGAGGCGTCTCCGTCGCTAAGCAGGTTCTGCATCCGAAATTCCAATGGGTCGATGGCGAGCTCTCCGGCGATGATGTCCATTTGGGACTCTACTGCAAAGACGACTTGCGGACTTCCGGGTGTCCGGCTTTGGGTACATGGGACCTGGTTGGTGTACGCACACGCAGTCGTGACATTAATCGCAGGAACGCGATAGTAGCTCGCCAGCCGCCGACCACCTAATACCGTCACAAAGGGATTCGCCTTGAGAGCAGCATAGGCACCCCCGCTGAAAGTTATTTTCGCCTCGATGGCGCAGATCGTTCCATCTCTTTTTACCCCAGTCCGAAGCTTAATGACTCCCGGGTGTCTATGAGCCGCTGCCGTCAATTCCTCCGTGTAATCAAGAACCAATTTCACCGGCTTGCCGGAACGTTGCGCCAGAAAATAGCAGATCGGCACCTCCACCAGGGAGGCCTTTCCGCCGAAATCCCCTCCCACCGACAGGATGTGGACCGTGACACGGTCGGCTGCAATTCCCAAATCTGCAGCCAAACGGTCCCGGAGCCCATAGGGGGCCTTATTAGAGGCCCAGACCTCCACCCTTCCGTCAAAAGCAATACGTACCATGCAGGCATGAGGTTCGATATAGCCATGATGCGTGAGGGGGGTGTAAAAGGAGTGTTCGAAGATTCTCTCGGCACTCTCAAACCCTGCCGCCAAATTACCTTTTTTCCATTCGGTGTAGGACTGGAGATTTGGGATCCCTTCCGGTATGGATGGCGCATTTTTATACTGTGACCGGTCTTCGTGCAGCCGTGGTGCAATGGGGCGTAGTGCCTCCAGAGGATCATAGACCGCTTGCAGTTCTTCATATTCGATATCGATAAGACTCAGAGCTTCCTCGGCTATCTCGCAGCTCTCGGCAGCTACGGCCACTACCGGCTCCCCGACGAAGCGGACCCGATCCCGAGCAAGCACCGGCATATCTTTCATTCGCGTCCCGACAAAAACAGGAGGCAAATCGGCGCCGGAGAGGACTGCCCGCACGCCTGCAATCCTATTCGCCTTGGACATGTCGATCTTAACGATGCGCGCATGTGGAACCGGGCTGCGCAAGACTTTCCCCCAAAGGGCTCCCGGGACCGACAGGTCGGCCGTGTACTGCGTCTTTCCACTTACCTTGTCTCCTCCTTCCAGCCGAGGTATGGGCTTCCCTATAGTCTGATAAGACAATCTACACCTCCTGAGCGATAATCGATAACCAGGCTAACTCTTGGCCAGATTCGGTTTTTAACCTTCGGGCCACCTACAGCATGCGATTTGAGAGACTCGATTCAGGTCGTATACAGCATGGGGCTCCCGTCTCGAAGGCAACGCTTACCTTTACCCTTTACCAATGGCTACAAAGTCTCGATAAGTCTTAGGTATCACCCTTACGGGCGGAGTCAATCTTTACCCTACGGTAAGCAACTCTAGAATATGTCCGTTCGGATCTCGAAAATACACTCCACGATCCCCGCCGCGGTGATTGATCTTCATATCCTCCAGAGCACGTGGCCCGCTGCCGTAAGAAATTCTCTCATTCTGGATCCTTCGAAAAATGTCGTCAAAGTCTCCCTCACCGACCTTAAAAGCATAGTGGTGAGATTCAAAGCCCTCCCCATCATCGAAATCCAGGGTTAAAGAGTCGTTGACCTGAACAGGCGCAAAATGAAACACTTTGCCCTCATATCGGAGACCGAAAATCCGGGCGAAAAACTTGGCCGAAGCCACCTTATCCTTTGCCGGCACGATGGTGTGATTTAGTTCGATAACCATCCGACCTCCGCGAAAAACAACTGGCCCCTTCGCCGGTCTACAAACTCTCGATCCGTAATCAAACAGGTAAGTCGCCGCGCCGTGGCGCATTCACCTGCCTCTGATCATTGCACCGCTGCAATGAACTACCCCGCAGCTTGCTGCGGGGTATCAAAAGGA